>NZ_JBBNAM010000234.1:0-5542 GCF_037994425.1 Phyllobacterium sp. | reverse complement strand
GAATTGCGGCCATGCCGGCCATCGCGCCAAAATGCCTTGGCTCCAGCGCCAAGGTCTTCTGTATGTCGGCCATCGACCGTCCATAGTCATTCATGAGGAAATGCAGTGTGGCCCGCCGGTTCCAGCCTTCCGCATAGTCGGGCTTCATCGTAACCACCTGGTCGAGAAAATCGAGTGCGACCGAGTATTTCTTATCCTCCATCGCCTTTGCGGCCCACCCCATCATGAGGTCCACGGTCGCACTGCCGGAGTTCTGCCATTGAATCTGGATGAGCGAGGCGATGCGCGCAGCCTTGACCTCGTTGCTCTCGCGCTTCAGCGAAGCAAAGAGCCCATCGAGCCGAGCGGCGCGTTTTTGCGCCTGCGTCATGTCCGGCAAAGCAGCCTGTTGCCCGATCGGCGGCTGGTCCTCGGCGAGGGCCAACGCTGGCGACATCGCCAAAAAGATTACAACTGAAAACGCAAAGACGCTCCGCATGCTACGGATGGTAGTCCGTATCAGCGAAACGTCAAATGCAAATAAGTGTGAGTCGCGGACGATCAGCCCTGACGCGCTTTGAAACGCGGTGCAGTCTTGTTGATGATGTAGATGCGGCCCTTGCGACGGACCAGCTGATTGTCACGATGACGGGCTTTGAGAGCCTTGAGCGAGTTCTTGATCTTCATTTCAGCACCGGTATCTTTACGCCCGAAACCGGGCACCAATAAAAAGCGCGCCTCAGAAGCGCGCCGGAAACACGTTGCGGGGAAATAGCCAATGATTACCCCGAATGTCAACTCCCCGTTGTCGATTCATCGCATGATTCCGAGGTGAATTGCATATTTGTTGCGGCTACAGCCTTTTGGTGATCCGGGTGACATGCCCCATCTTGCGGCCCGGGCGGGCTTCTGCCTTGCCGTAGAGGTGGACGACCGCACCGGTCTCCTTCAGGAGTTCCGGCACCCTGTCGATATCGTCGCCAATCAGATTTTCCATCACGCAATCGGAATGCCGCCGCGTATCGCCAAGCGGCAAACCGCTGATCGCGCGGATGTGCTGTTCGAATTGCGACACGGCACAGGCCGCCTCAGTCCAGTGGCCGGAATTGTGGACGCGCGGGGCAAATTCATTTGCGAGCAGGGTGCCATTGGCAAGGACGAAGAATTCGACACCAACGACGCCGACATAATTCAGGCCTTCGAGGAGCTTCCGCGCTGCATCGGCGGCAAGTCCGGCTATAGTCGACGAAACCGATACGGGCACCGTCGAGGTTGCGAGAATGCCATCCTTGTGAACGTTCTCGGCAATGTCATAAATCTTGATGTCGCCTTGCTGGTCGCGCGCGGCGATGACCGAGATCTCGCGGGTGAACTCGACCATGGCCTCGAGGATGGCGGGTACGGCGCCAATCGCGGCATATCCTGCCTTGGCGCTCTCGCCCTTGGTGCCGATGAATTTGACCTGGCCCTTGCCGTCATAGCCGAAGCGCCGCGTTTTCAATATGCCCTTGCCATCGAATGCCAACAGCGCAGCCTCGAGGTCGCCCTCGCTTTCGACGATACGCCATTGCGCCGTCGGGATGCCGACCTTGGCAAGGAAGCGCTTTTCTGCGACGCGATCCTGCGAGACCTTGAGGGCCTCCGGCGGCGGAAAGACGCTCTTCGATTCATTCAGCGCTTCCGCGGCGTCGACCGGTACATTCTCGAACTCATAGGTAATAACGTCGCTGAGTTCAGCGAGCTGTTCGAGCGCATTTGGCTCGTCATAGGCCGCGAGGATATGCTGGTTTGCAACCTGTCCGGCCGGACAATCGCCTTGAGGCTCAAGGATGACCGTTCTATAGCCCAGACGTGCTGCCGCCATCGCCAGCATGCGTCCGAGTTGTCCGCCGCCGATAATGCCTATTGTCGATCCTGGAGATATCATGCTCATGCCTCGTCAGACGGCCGCAGTGCGACCTTGTCGCTTTGCGCCTGCCGGAACTCGTCCAGCCGTGTGGCAAGCCCCGCATCGTTGAGAGCGAGAACTGCAGCCGCAAGCAATGCCGCATTCACCGCGCCGGCCCGCCCGATCGCCAGCGTACCGACCGGAATTCCCGCGGGCATCTGCACGATCGACAGCAGCGAGTCCTGGCCCGACAGGGCCTTCGATTCAACCGGAACGCCAAACACCGGCAGTGCAGTCATCGATGCCGCCATGCCCGGAAGATGTGCAGCACCGCCGGCCCCGGCAATGATGACCTTGAAACCCGCATCACGCGCGCCCTTGGCGAAGGCAACGAGCCTGTCCGGCGTCCTGTGTGCAGAGACGATACGATCGTCATGGGAAATGCCGAGCGCATCGAGCGTTTCGGCGGCGTGACGCATGGTGGCCCAGTCGGACTGGCTTCCCATGATGATAGCGACGTCAGCGCGTTTATCTGGCATTGAGCATCCTCTGAAAAACGAGGCGGTGGGAGTAGGTCGGATTAAAGGAAAAGGTTGCCCCCCGCAAGTAAACTCACGGGATCATGCCTGCACTTTATGCAATCAGGCGATTATGTCGGGGGTGATTTTATCTTCGAGCTCGATGAGCTTGTCTTTGATGATAAGTTTCTTCTTCTTCATACGCTGGATGCGAAGCTGGTCACAGCCCACCTGGATCATTGCTTGTATCGCGGCATCAAAGTCCATGTGTTCTTGTTTCAATCTTGCGACTGCCAATCGAATGTCAGCCTGATCCTGATCGGACATGCGGTGATTCCCGGTATATCTCTGTGATAGAAGCCAGTGCCTGGTTCTGGGCAAATCCGCCCTCACCAGCACGTCGCCATATCACATTTTACACCACAAGAAAATCCTACGAAACAAATTCGACAATTGCTCAAAGTGGTGGCAGACTGTCACGGCTCTGTCACAAACTTGCCGCCTGGCGAGTGGAGCATGTACGAGTTGGGCAACAAACCAAGGGAGAAGCTGGATGGCCATTGAGTCTCATCTTGAAACGCTTGAACGTAAGCATGGAGCGCTTGAAAAGCAGATTGCTGATGCGTTGTTAAGTCCCGCCTCCGACGACCTGATGATAAGCGACCTGAAACGTCGCAAGCTTATGCTGAAAGAGCAAATCGAAAGGCTGAAGTCAGCCGTTACCCACCATTAGATCACCTGAGAAAGGTACCTCGAAATTCCATCCGGCAGCTGACCCAGCGCCGCGGTGGCAGCGATAAAAAAGCCCGGCCCTCGCGTCACGCAGGGACCGGGTTTTTCTTTATCGTCTTACCCGCTCCAGAACTGATCGAGCCACAAATTCAGATGAAAGAATCCGCTATCGTCGACCGCGTAGATGCGGCGCGTGCCTTCGGATTTTACCTTGACCAGCCGCGCATCGAGTAACGCCTTCAAATGCTGTGAGACCGCGGGGCGCGAGATCGGCAGCCCGAGTGCCAGTGCGTTCACGGTTTTTGGTCCGCGGCGAAGCTCCTCGAGGAGGTAGCGGCGGTTGGGATCAGAAATTGCTGCAAAGGCATCCGTCTCGACCATGTAGGATAGTCATTTTAAACCGGCCGCATTGTCAACGGGTTTTGTAGTGCCGGATCGAAGCCCGCGCACTGCGACCCGCTACTCCGCAGGGCTTTCGGCGCGCGGATCGAGTCGAACGCTCTCCGGCGTTACCCGTTCGGCACCAGCCGTCTGGAAGTTGTCCCTGAATTCGATGGGCACTGGAGCGCGCATGCGGGAGCGGATAATAGCATGCGTCATGATCAAGACGTGAGCCAGCGCCGTGACAGCGAAAAGCGCTGCTGGCGATATGGTTTCCATGGCAAGAGCGCCCAGTATCGGACCGATCATCGTGCCGAAACCATAGAGCAGCAACAGACCGCTCGTGACCTTTACGAAATTCGCGGAGTCAGCGAAATCGTTCGCGTGAGCGACAGCGACAGGATAGAGCGCATAGGCGAGCCCGCCATAGATCGCCGTCATGATTAGAATGACGTAAGCGTTGTGCGGGGCGATCATGAAGATCAGGAGACCAATGAACGCCGCTGCCCCACCGACGATTGCAAGGACGTAGCGTCGGTCGGTGCGATCGGACATGCGTCCAACCGGAATCTGCATCAATGCGCCACCCATGACCGATGCGCTCATCATCAACGCAATCTCCGTCGTCGAAATTCCAGTCGAGGCGCCATAAACCGCGCCGAGCGTGCCGAATGCACCGTTGGCGACACCGATCAGAATACAGCCAAGAAAGGCGACGGGCGAATTTCGATACAGGGCCCTGAGATCGAGCTGTACCTCGGTCAACGGCTTCGGACTGCTGGCTGTCGAAATTGCCGTCGGAATCAGTGCGAGGCAGAAGAGAATGCCCGTTAGCATAAAGAACGTGCCCGAGCGCACATCGCCGAAGCCGATCATCATTTGCCCGACCGTGATCGATGCGAAGTTGACTACCATGTAGAGACCAAAAATCTGGCCGCGATTGGTATTCGTCGCCCTTTCATTCAGCCAGCTCTCGATGACCATGTAGGACCCCGCCATTGCAAAGCCCGTCAGTGCGCGCAGGACGATCCAGGCGGTCGGCTCGACGAGGATACCGGTCAAAAGGGCAACGATCGCCGCGATGGAGGCAAAGGCGCTGAAAGCCCGCACATGGCCAACCCGTCGCACCAGGCGCGGTGCAAGCAGGCAGGAGGTTATGAAGCCTCCCGCCCAGGCCGTTCCAAGGAGACCGAGCGACGACGTTGAAAAGCCCTCCGCACCGCCGCGTAGTGGCAGCAGCAGGCCGTGCAGGCCGGACGCCATGACAAGAAACGATGTGCCGCAGAGGAGCGCAAAAACCTGAATGAACGAACGAAACACGGCAAAACCTTGAATGAGAATGATGGGAGCACCCGACTCGTGAACTCCGCCGGCATAGAATTCGTTTCAAGGAGCAATACGGAAACTTGATGGCATCCTTATTGCGCTTGTCGAAATATCAGGCCTTACCGGAATAGCGCCTCGGCGGCGACCTTGCTGTCGCCCTTGCGTGAGCGTTCTTCTTCGAGGCGCTTGATTTCAGCGCGCAGCAGCGCGATCCGCTCGTCAAGTTCAAAGACTGATAACAGCGACAGGTCCTGCCCTATGTCATGAACGACCTTGCGTCTTGGCTCTTCGTCGAAAACTGACATTATTTCCTCCAAGATGGGACCTAGTATGCGAGAATACAGCCCAACCACTTGGAATTGCAAATCATTCTGGCGAATCAATCAATAGGGAGAGCTCCATGGCCGAAAAAATACCGACAACCATGACGGCGATCGAGATCACCCAGCCAGGCGGGCCATTGGTGCTGAAGGCGGGAAAGCGCGCCGTCCCTGAGCCGAATATCGGCGAACTTTTGATCGAGGTGAAAGCCGCCGGCGTGAACCGGCCCGACGTCTTGCAACGGCAGGGCCACTATCCACCGCCCGCCGGTGTCTCCGATATTCCAGGGCTCGAGATTGCGGGCGACATCGTCGCCGTCGGTGAAAACGTTACCCGATTTCGCGTCGGCGAGCGCGTCACCGCCCTCGTTGCTGGTGGCGGGTACGCCCAGTATTGC
>NZ_JBBNAM010000233.1:0-9503 GCF_037994425.1 Phyllobacterium sp. | reverse complement strand
GGACGGCTGCCTCGCCGCCGCTCTTGAACGGGATATAGCGGAACTCGGCGCCAGTGACGTCGGTAATCATCGAAACAAGGATCTGGTCGGTATCCTTCGACTGGCTTCCACCGAACTGGAGCGCCTTCGGCTTCGCTTTGGCCGCCTCGACAAAGGCCTTGGCGTCGGTGATCTTGGATTCGCCATTGACCCAGATCAGGAATTCATCGAGCGCGAGCGCGGCAACGGGTGTAAGATCCTGCGGCGCATAGGGGACGGACGCAACGCTTGGCAGGAGATATTCATTATTGGTGCCAAAGGTGAGCTTGTAGGGATCGCCCTTATATCCTGCCGCATAGACAAAGCCCTCCGCTCCGCTGCCGCCGCCCTTGTTGGTGACGACGACCGATGCGTCCATCAGCTTGTGCTTGGCGATGATCGATTGCACGGTTCGGGCGAAGTTGTCGGTTCCGCCGCCCGGCCCGGACGTGACCACGAATTCGACGGGTTTTGTCGGCTCGAAGGCCATTGCCGGCACCGCTGCGCTCGCAACGAGCAGCGTCAAGGCGATCTGTTTAAGCATGTCATTTCCTCCCTGTTGTTGAACCGATCCGCGTAAAAGCTCCTACCCTCGCGCATCGATCCGGTGTCATTTATCGGTGTTGTGCAAAATCCCTTGCTGATTATTCTGGCGCGCGGCCATTCTTGCGGCAAGAAGCACCGCTTCGCGTGAGGCTCCGACATCGGCCACGCCGCGCCCGGCAATATCGTAGGCAGTTCCATGGGCGGGCGTGCACAGCGGGAACGGCAATCCGCCCATCATCGTCACGCCCTTGTCGAAGCCCATCATCTTCATCGCGATCTGACCCTGATCATGGTACATGGTCAGCACGGCGTGGAAACCCTCCTTGAGCGCTCTGAGGAACACGGTATCGGCGGGGAACGGACCGTCCACGGCGTAGCCTTCGGACTTCGCCCGCGCCACAGCCGGCTCAATGATGTCGATTTCCTCCATGCCGAAGCTGCCGCCGTCACCGGCGTGCGGATTGAGCCCGGCGACCGCAATCTTCGGCGTATCAATTCCGGCAAGCCGCAGGCACTCAGACGTAAGCTCGACCTCGGCAAGGATTGCATCTTGGCTGAGATGGTCCGCAACCGCCTTGAGGGGGATATGCGAGGTCACGCGCGCGTTCCAGATTTTCTCCAATACGTTGAACTCGCGCATCTTTCCCTTGAACGAAAGCACGTCCGAGACAAAGCGTATCTCATCGTCATAGCCCGGATAGGCATAGCGCATCGCCTTCTTGTTGAACGGCGTGAAGCAGATGCCGGCAACCCGACCCTCGTCGGCCAGATGCAGCGCGAAACGGAAATTTTCCGTGGCAAACCGGCCGCCAGCCAAGGTAGCCTCGCCGCGCGTAACGTCGGCAGGGTCGAGATTGGCAAGGTCGACGAAAACGGGGCGCAAGGCGGGCTCGGTAGAGAAATCGTCGCTTCTCCGGTAGTCGACATCAAGATCAACGGCCGCGACCGCTGCACCTTCCTCCAGCATGCGCCGGTCGCCAATGACGACGAAATGGGCAGCGCTGCGCAACTCGGGCAGCGAAAGGATCTTTGCCGTCAGCTCGGCGCTGATCCCGCCAGGGTCACCCATGACCAAGGCAAGCACGGGCCGCGTTGCGACCGTCGTTGCTGCTGCGTCGCCTTTTGCCATGTAATTTCCTCCATCGTTCCTCTTGCCAAAGACATAAAGCCAATTTTTTGCAAGCGCAAGTATTTTGTATACAGTATTAAAAATAACGTATTCGTGGGGATATCATTTTGCCGCGAGCAATGCGAGAATGAAATTTGAGTGGCCCACGATCGGGGCGAAATAGATGGAGAAAACGACCATGGCGTCGGATGTCGTCGAGCACGGAGGACGTCGAACAGTCGCCACGATTTCCCGGCAGTCGCTGCATGGTGAAATTGTAACGCGGCTTCGCGACATGATTATCGAGGGCGATCTTCAGCCTGGGGAGCGCATCTATGAGAACCAGCTTGGTGAAGAACTCGGCGTTTCGCGCACCCCCCTGCGCGAGGCCCTGAAGTTCCTGGCCAGTGAGGGCCTGGTGGAACTGGTGCCGAGCCGTGGTGCGGTGGTTAAACGATTTTCCGCCAAGGACATCGAGGATATGCTGATTGTCCTGCGTTCGCTCGAGATGCTTGCCGGAAAAATCGCCTGCAGGCAGGCGAGCGACGAAGAGATCGCGCAAATTCGCGCGCTCCATGATGCAATGGTGCGCCACTACAAGGCGGGCGAACGGCTCGAATATTACAAGCTCAACCAACAGATCCATACAGGCATCGTGGCACTTGCGAACAATGCGCCGCTCGCCGAAGTCCATGGCTTGCTGCAATCGCGCGTAAAGCGCATCCGCTTTATCGGTCACGAAGGGGCCGAGCGCTGGGCGGGCGCCGTGGCCGAACATGAGCGCATCATTGCGGCCCTGGAACAACGCGATGCCGAAACCCTCGCCCAGGAATTGGACGTTCATCTGGTCAATGGCTGGGAAAGGGTAAAATCAGTCGTTTGAATGGTGGTGATGGGCGTGCTTGTCATCATCGATCGGCAGGTCAAGTCTGAATTCGCGCACAAGGTCTGCCACCTGCGCGGGGGTCAGGTAGCGCGGATTGAGATTTCTCAGCATCAGATAAAGCTTTGCGCCCTCCTCCAGTTCCTCGGTTGCAAAAACCGCAGCCTCGAGGGTGTCGCCGGCAACGACCGGCCCGTGATTTGACAAAAGCACAGAGGCATATTTGCCAGCAAGGCCGCGGATTGCATCGGCAACGGCCGGATCGCCTGGACGATAATAGGGTAAAAGGGCGATCTGCCCGGCGCGCATGAGACAATAGGGCGTCATCGGCGGCAATGCCGCGCGCGGGTCGATTTCCGGAAGCATCGACAAGGCGACAGCGTTGGTCGAATGCAGGTGGACGATGGCACGGGCAGCGCCGCGCGACTCGTAAAGGGCGTTATGCAGCGGAATTTCCTTGGTTGGCTTGTCGCCCGCAAGGTGGCGCCCGGCAGCATCAAGGTGCGATAGCCTTTCTGGATCAAGGAAACCGAGTGATGCGTTGGTCGGCGTGACGAGCCAGCCGCCATCATCGAGCCTTACCGAAATGTTGCCCGACGACCCGGGCGTCAGTCCCCGCTCGAACAGCGACCGCCCATAGCGGCATATATCTTCACGCAAACGCGCCTTCGACATCACGCTGTTTCTCCTTCAATCAGTTGAAAGCCAAGGTCGACGACCTGGGGCGGCGCATCATTGACGACAAGCTGCGCTGCAACCTGGCCGATCGTCACGCGCGGCGTCAAAAGGGTCGAAAGCCGTTGCGGGGTCGCCCGGCCGATATCGAGCCCGTTATAGCCGAGGATTGCAAGCTTCCCGGGAACCGTAATTCCATGCGAAAGACAATGAAAGTACCCGCCGAGCGCCATGTCGTCGTTGGAAAAATAAACGGCATCAAGGTCCGGGTTTCGGCCAAGCAGCAGCTTGAGGCCGGCCCTGCCATTTTCGACGGAGGAGGGTCCGGGATGAATGTGGCGCGCGCGAAGAGGAGCGCCGCCTTGAGCAAGCGTCTGGCAAAAGGTTGCATAGCGTTTGCCTGCCCGCGTGTCGCGGTCAAGATCGTGACCGACATAACCAATGCGCCGGTAACCGCGCTGCAACAGGAAACGCGCGCTTTGCCGCCCCGCCGCATGGTTGGAGAAGCCAACGGCAAGATCAAGCGCAATGCCGTCAATATCGAGCACTTCAACGATCCGGCAGTTGGCGGCACGCAGCATTTTGACGGTTCCTTGCGTATGCTCGTAACCGGCAAGCATGACTGCCGTGGGACGCCAGGCGAGCATTGAGGCGACAAGCGCCTCCTCCTTTTGCGGATCATAGTCGGTCACGGCGAAAACGGCCTGGTGGCGATGGGCCTCGAGCGTGGCACTTGCACCGCGCAAAACGTCGGTAAAAACGATATTCGAAAGTGACGGGACAACGAATGCGACGAGCCGTGAGCCCGCAGATGCCAGCGTTCCGGCGATCCGGTTCGGAACATAGCCGAGCCGTTCCACCGCCGCCATGACCCTGTCCTTCGTCTTGCCAGAAAACGAACCATGATTGCGCAGGACGCGCGATACCGTGCTTTCCCCGACGCCCGCCGCCCTGGCGACCTCGGCGAGGGTGACACCTTCCTGCTGTTTGAACTGCATGTTTCCTCGTCTGACCTGTCCGGGTTGTGGCACTCGGCGACCGGCGCATTCTCCCGTGTTTTCTCCAGTAATCAAGTTATTTTGGCAGCGCTACCAATTTACGGTTGGCAGCGCTGCCAAAATGCACTAGCCTTTTCTCTCCAAACCCTCGAAGGAGCCAAAGGCATGCCATCGTCGCCTGACACTGATAAGCGTACAGCCAGGATTGCAGTCATTGGCCTCGGCTCCATGGGCTTTGGCATGGCCAGATCACTGAAGCGTGCCGGCCTTGACGTTGCCGGCTACGACGTTGCATCCACGGCCGTTGACCGCTTTGTTGCGCAAGGCGGGCGCGGGGCGCAAACACCCGCCGATGCCGCGAAAAATGCCGACATCGTCGTTTCGGTCGTGGTGAATGCCGCGCAGACCGAGACGGTTCTGTTCGGGCCTGACGGCGTGACGCAGGCAATGCAGGCCGGGGCCGTCTTCATATCCTCGGCCACCATGGATCCGGCCATTGCCCGCGCCCTCTCCGGGCGTGTCGAAGCGCTGGGCTTTCACTATCTCGATGCTCCGATATCAGGCGGTGCGAAAAAAGCAGAGACGGGCGAACTGACAATCATGGCGTCCGGGTCGAAACCGGCTTTCGCGGCGGCCCGCCCTGCCCTCGATGCCATGGCCGCAAAGGTCTATGAACTCGGCGGCGAAGCGGGGATCGGTGCTGCGTTCAAGATGATCAACCAGTTACTCGCGGGCGTTCATATCGCCGCCGCATGCGAGGCTATTTGCCTCGCAGCCAAGCAGGGTCTTGATCTCGACAAGGTCTACGAGGTCATCACCGCATCGGCAGGCAATTCGTGGATGTTCGAAAACCGCGTTCCGCACGTTCTTGCTGGTGACTATACGCCGCTCAGCGCCATAGAGATCTTCGTCAAGGATCTCGGAATCATTCAGGACATGGCGCGCGGCGAACGCTATCCGGTGCCGCTGGCGGCGGCAGCATTGCAGATGTACCTTGCCGCCGCCGGTGCCGGCATGGGTCAGGACGATGATGCATCCCTTGCCCGCCTCTATGCAAAGCTGTCGGGCGCAAGCCTGCCTGTCGCGCCATAAACTTCCCGGAAACAGACATGCCGATATTTGCCGCAAATCTGACGATGATGTTCAACGAATGGCCGTTCCTCGATCGCTTCGACGCGGCGGCCGACGCAGGATTTACCGCGGTTGAATATCTTTTCCCCTATGAGGCTGCCCCAGAGGCGCTCGCCGAGCGGTTGACCCGCAACAATCTCACCCAGGCACTGTTCAACCTGCCTCCAGGCGAGTGGGCTGCCGGCGAACGCGGGATTGCCGCGCTTGTCGGACGATCTGATGAATTAAATTCAAATGTTGACCGGGCGCTCGACTATGCGGCGGCGACGGGTGTCAAGCGGCTCCACCTGATGGCCGGCATTGCTGATCCGGCTGACAGGCAGGCGCAGGCATGCTACCGGCGATCGGTTGCGTTGACAGCGGGCCGGCTTGCCGAACACGGGATCGACCTTTTGCTAGAACCCATAAACGCGCGCAACATGCCCGGCTATTTTCTGAACACGTTCGAATCTGCGGTTTGGATCATCCGCGATCTCAAACTCGAAAACCTCAAGCTGCAATTCGATATTTACCACCGCCAGATCATGCACGGCGATGTGACGATGTCGCTGCGAGACCTGATGGCGATGATCGGCCATATCCAGATCGCCAGTGTCCCGTCCCGTCACGAACCCGACGGCGAAGAATTGAACTATCCATGGCTCTTCGGCGAAATCGACCGGCTGGGCTACCGGGGTTTTGTTGGCTGCGAGTACAATCCGCGCGGCCATACACTGAACGGTTTGGACTGGTTCAAACCCTTTGCAAGGACGAGATCATGACCATATCGCTTGGATCGATCGCCGACGACTATACGGGAGCGTCGGATCTTGCCAATACGCTGACAAGGAATGGGCTGCGCACGGTCCAGACAGTCGGTATTCCCCAACCGTCGCTCGCCCTTCCCGATGTCGATGCTGTTGTTGTTTCTTTGAAGATTCGCTCGGTCGCTGCCAATGAAGCCGTCGCTTCGGCCATGACGGCCGAGGCGTGGCTGCGCCAAAACGGTGCCCGGCATGTCCTTTACAAGGTCTGTTCGACATTCGATTCAACAGCAGCCGGCAACATCGGACCGGTTACCGAAGCGCTCGCAGGCGCGGACGCTAAAACGGCATTATTGGTCACCCCGGCGTTCCCACAAACAGGTCGCACCGTCTACCTTGGTCACCTTTTCGTCGGTGAACAGCCTTTGAATGAGAGCCCGCTCAAGGATCATCCGCTCAATCCGATGCACGACGCAAATCTCGTGCGCGTGATGCAAGCCCAATCGATCGGCACTGTCGGACTTGTCGACCTTGCAACTGTTGCAGCCGGTCCGCAGGCTGTCAGGGAAAAGCTCGCCGCGCTTTATGCTGAAGGGTTTACCACGGCGATCGCCGATGCCGTTTTCGAGCGTGATCTTGAAACGCTGGGTGAAGTTGCGCTGGAGAACAGGGTTTCAACAGGTGCCTCCGGACTTGGCCTTGGACTTGCGCGGGCGCTGGCGCGGTCGGCCGAGGTGTCAGCGCGGTCGGGCGAAGATGCCGACGTAACACGCCCCGTAGGCGGCCCTGCCGCAATCATTGCCGGCAGTTGCTCCAAGATGACGCTCGCGCAACTCGCCTTTGCGGAACGATCGATGCCGGTGCTGCGCCTTGACCCGGAACGCCTCGTTAAAGGCCCCGACGAAGTGTCGGCGGCCATCTCCTGGGCGGGTGAACGAATGGCGGCGGGGCCGGTCGTCATCGCCGCAAGTGCCGAACCTGAAACGGTTTCGCGCCTACAATCGCGCTACGGGCGGGAAGCCTCGGGTCATGCGATCGAGGCCGCTACGTCGACCATTACTGCGGAGCTCGTCGCAAGGGGCGTGCGGCGCCTCGTTATTGCCGGTGGTGAGACGTCGGGCGCGGCCGTGGACAGGCTCGCCATTCCCGCGTTTTTAATCGGCCCCGAGATCGCGCCTGGCGTTCCGGTGCTGCGGACGATCGGCAACACACAAGGTGACATGCTCCTTGCACTGAAATCGGGAAATTTTGGAGGTGAGGATTTCTTTGTCGCGGCGCTTTCCATGATGCGCTGACCAAGAGGCGACCTCGAGAAGAATTCCAATCAAGAAAAAAGCCTGCCGCAATTTTTTCCCTGATCAGTGTCGGCATGGCTCACCGTTTGGCGTCCTTTGCACAGTTGCATTCGCGAGGAAGGAAAGCGGAATGAGAAAAGTAATCGTAGGCGCATTTGTCAGCCTTGATGGCGTCATGCAGGCTCCGGGGGGGCCGGAGGAAGATCCGATTGGTGGTTTCCAGTACGGTGGCTGGGTCGCGCCCTATTTCGACGAGACGATGGGCGAGGCAGTCGGCGCGATGTTTGCAAAGCCGTTTGATCTTTTGCTCGGGCGCAAGACATACGACATTTTTGCCGCTCACTGGCCCTATGTGGGTGCTGACGACCCGATTGGTCCATTGTTCGATCGCATTACCAAGTTTGTTGCAACGGGCAATGCGAACTTGAAGCTTGAATGGCAGAACAGCCAGACCCTTGGCTCCGATGTTGTTGCCACTATCGAGACGCTGAAAGAAGGCGATGGACCCGATCTTTTGACGCAAGGTTCGAGCGACTTTCTGCAGACGCTTTTCAAGAATGATCTGGTCGATGAGATCAATGTCTCGATCTTTCCGCTCGTGCTTGGCAATGGCAAGAAATTGTTCGGTGAGGGTACCACTGCGCGTGCACTGAAACTCGTCAATTCGAAAACGTTGGCAGGCGGCGTCACGATCAATAGATACATTCGCGGCGGCAAGGTCTTGACCGGTTCATTTGAATTCGAACGGCCGACCGAGGCGGAACTCGAACGGCGCAGGAACCTCAAGTGAGACGCAAATCGGGCAAGGGCGGTTCTTTGAAACGACCTCTCTTCTAAGGGACCATACCACGGCAGGCCCAGGCGACATTGGCAAAGGAGCGTGGGCCGTCGGCCCGGCCCGCCTCATATGCGTCGCGCACGGCGGCGTCGGTGCGCGCCCTCTCGACAGGTTCAAGCGCAGCCACATATTTACCAAGCGGCCCCTCGCCTGCGGCGATCGGCGTCCAATAGTCTTCAAAGCTCTGGTAATCCATGCGGATCATGAGCTGGGTCTCGGCAACGTCCACAAGACCCTGTTCGACAAACGTCCGTTTCATTTCGCCGGGCTGCATCATCGGCTGGAAGCAATAGCGAGCCCGTAACTGGCGCCCGCCTTCGCTGAGGGCTGCCACCGTATCAACCATCATGCGCATGCCGGGCATGCCGCCAAGATGATCCCAGACGGTGGCTGCGACCACGCCGCCCGGTCGCACGACGCGGCGCATTTCGGCGACCGCCCTGTCGGCCTCGGGCACGAAGTGGAGGACGAGCAGCGCCAGCGCGCGGTCGAACGTTGCATCGGCAAAGGGCAAGGCGCAGGCATCTGCCTGCTGAATTTTTATGCGCGGGTCGGTGTTGCGGCGGTTCGCCTCCGCCACGAAGACGTCCGAATAGTCGATCGCCGCAATCTCGCCGAGATTGCCGGTCCTTGCGAGCGCGAAGGTAAGGCTGCCGGTGCCGCAGCCGACGTCGAGGATCCGTTCGCCGTCGGCAAGGCCTGCAAAGTCAATGAATGGGAGGGCAAGCTTCTGGCTCCAGCGACCCATGAGTTGCTCGTAGCCGGCGGCATCGTTGACGTTGAAGCTTGAAGTCATCGAAGTCTCCCCATGCTGGCGTGAATTTTAGACTTCGACAGGGTGCTTGCCAAGGCTTTGGAGGAAAGGAGCATGTTGTCATCCTTCCTCTTTCCATTGACGGGGTGGCTCGCAACGGCGGGCTGACGTAACATCCACGTACTCAACCAAAGCGCAGCAAGAATTGCGGCGGAACGGGCGATTGGTGTCTTTGCCCGCCAGTTTTGTTTCAATTTCCGCAGCTGGCCGCGCTAGAAGAATTCGCTGAGGAACGCTGCCGCTTGATCCGAGATGCCGGCGATCTTGTTCGTTGGCTGACGATAGAATTTGAAATTGAGCTCAGTCCCGGGCTGGCCGTCGTCCCATTTGGTCAGATGTTTGAGCTCTGTTCGCCCCAACGGTCGCGTCGCGAGCGCGGTGGGCCTGATGGTGAGGTTCACACGCGGCGTTTGGCGGGCGATGCCGGGCTTTTTCGCGATTGCTTCGGCAGAAC
>NZ_JBBNAM010000232.1:0-36921 GCF_037994425.1 Phyllobacterium sp. | reverse complement strand
GCCGCCAATCTTGCGGACCCGTTCTGCAAGAACGTCCGTCATGGCGAAGATCTGCTCCCCTTGCTCATCGAGCATCAGGTGATAGTCGCGAAAGTGGGGGCCGCTCATATGCCAGTGGAAATTCTTGGTCTTCAAGTAAAGCGCAAATGTATCGGCGAGCAAGGCGTTTACGGCAGCAGAAATGTCACGCGTCGCCTTCTCGCCGAGGTCAGTCGGAGTGGCGAGGGGAGCGCGCTTGATTGTCTGCAGGGTTTTTGTGGCCATAGGTCATCTCCTGATTGAGGCGGGAAAATAGCCCGGTGCCCGCGGTTGCGGGCCCGCGGACAATTCTTAGAGCCTTTCGCGCCGAGATAGAAGCAAGAAAGGCTCGACCGACACGCCCCTGCCGCCTCAAATCTTCGCAGGATCGATGGCGGACTCTTCAAACCGCACCAGAGATGCCTTCTCCTTCACCTGCGTGCCCTCGCTTGCTATTTCCGCAATCCGTCCGTCATGCGGCGCCGTAATGGAATGCTCCATCTTCATGGCTTCAAGGACGAGGAGAACTTGCCCTTTCTTGACCTGGTCGCCAGCGGCAAAGCGCACCGACTTCACGAGACCTGGCATCGGCGCGGCGAGGCGATCACCTGCGCCGCCGGCTGCCTCCGCCAGCAAGAACGGGTCGGCAACGGTGAATGTTGCTGTGGCGCCTTTGGCCAGCACTGCAACCCCGTGCGGTATGGTGATAGCTTTGGCATGGAGATTGATGCCCTTGCCAGTCACATGCCACGTTGCCGGCCCATGGCGGACGCGCAGTTCCTGCGTACCGCCAGAACTGGAAATGCCGTATCTCTCATCACCGAGCACGGACACGCCATAGCGTGTGGTCGCTCCGCCTTCCTCAAGCGTAACAGGATAAGCGAGGGGGCCAAGGTGGCTGTAGCCGCGCAACGCAGTCCATGGGTCACCGAGAACCGGGCGTTTCAACAGGCCGCTCGCAAAGAGAATGGCAAGTTCCCTTGCCCCAGCTTCGATTGCGACCGGTGCAACAAGCCCGGCAAGGTCGCGGTCTATCAGGCCCGTGTCAACGTCCCCCGCAGCGAACCCCGCATGGCGCACAAGCGCTGCGAGGAATGCGGTATTGGTGACTGTCCCGGCGACTTCCGTCTCGCCGAGCGCATTTGCCATGGCACTGAGGGCTGCCGGTCGGTCAGCCGCGTACACAACGAGCTTGGCGATCATCGGATCGTAGAACGGCGATACAGCGTCGCCGCTGCGAACGCCTGTCTCCACGCGAACAGTTCCGTCTTTGACAGCACTCGGGAACGCCAGATGGTAGAGCGTGCCCGTGGCTGGCAGGAAGCTCTTTGCCGGATCTTCGGCATAAAGGCGAACTTCCATGGAATGGCCGGTCAGGGGGATTTGCGCCTGAGTCAGGGGCAATTTCTCGCCCGCAGCAACGCACAATTGCCATTCTACAAGGTCAAGCCCGGTGATCATCTCGGTTACCGGATGTTCAACCTGGAGACGCGTGTTCATCTCCATGAACCAGAAGCGGTCGGGTAGCAGGCCCTCCGTCGCATCGACGATGAATTCAATGGTACCCGCGCCAGAATATTTGATGGCCTGCGCCGCCTTCACAGCGGCATTGGTCATCGCATCACGCATTTCCGCTGTTATTCCGGGGGCAGGGGCTTCCTCGATCACTTTCTGGTGGCGGCGCTGCAGCGAGCAGTCGCGCTCATAGAGATGAACGACATTGCCGTGATTGTCGCCGAAGACCTGCACCTCGATATGGCGCGGTTTGGCGATATATTTTTCCACGAGTACCCGGTCGTCGCCGAATGCGCTCTTTGCCTCACGCCGCGCGCTGCCCAGTGCTTCCGCGAAATCCTCGGGGTTTTCCACCTTGCGCATGCCCTTGCCGCCGCCGCCAGCTCGAGCCTTGATCAGCACGGGATAGCCGATTTCACGTGCCTTGGAAGCGAGCACGACGAGTTCCTGCGCTTCGCCGTGATATCCCGGAACGACGGGAACGCCGGCCTTTTCCATCAGCCGTTTTGCAGCATCCTTCAAGCCCATCGCCCGGATCGAATCCGCGGAAGGACCGATGAACACGAGGCCCGCCTTCACCACGGCATCGACGAAGCCGGGGTTCTCCGACAGGAAGCCATAGCCGGGGTGGATGGCCTCGGCCCCTGTCTCGAGCGCCGCGGCAATGATGTGATCCGCCCGCAGATAGCTGTCAGTGACGGGTGCAGGTCCGATGTGCACCGCTTCATCGGCCATGCTGACATGCAACGCATGCGCGTCCGCATCGGAATAGACGGCCACCGTACTGATGCCCATCTTCTGCGCCGTGCGAATGACCCGGCAGGCGATCTCGCCACGATTGGCAATCAGGATTTTGGAGAACATTTTCGTCATGGTCATCTCTCTCCTACATCCTGAATACGCCGAAGCTGGTTTCCTCCGCCGGCGCGTTCAGCGCAGCGGAGAGCGACAGCGCCAGTACGTCACTGCTCTTGGCGGGATCAATGATCCCATCATCCCAAAGGCGCGCCGACGAATAGAGCGGATGCCCTTCGCGCTCGTATTTTTCGAGGATCGGCGCCCGGAACGCTGCCTCTTCGGCCGCCGACCATTCACCGCCCTTGCGTTCGATGCCTTCGCGCTTGACGAGAGCAAGCACGGTGGCGGCCTGTTCTCCGCCCATGACGGAGATTCGGGCATTCGGCCACATCCAAAGAAAGCGAGGCGAGAAGGCCCTGCCGCACATGCCATAATTGCCGGCACCGAAAGAGCCGCCGACAATCATCGTCACCTTGGGCACCCGTGCCGTCGCCACAGCAGTTACGAGCTTGGCACCGTCCTTGGCGATGCCGCGCGCCTCGTAGGAGCGGCCGACCATAAATCCGGTGATGTTCTGCAGGAACACGAGTGGAATCCCCCGCTGGGTGCACAACTCGATAAAGTGGGTTCCCTTGAGGGCGCTTTCCGAGAAGAGGACGCCATTATTGGCGATGATGCCGACGGGCATGCCGTAAAGATGCGCAAAGCCCGTGACAAGCGTGGTGCCATAATTCTGCTTGAACTCATCGAACTCGGAACCGTCGACAATGCGGGCAATGAGTTCGCGAACGTCATAGGGCTGGCGCAAATCGGTCGGCACGATGCCGTAGAGTTCACGCGGATCGTAAAGAGGCGGACTCACTTTGCGAAGATCGAGCCCTATCGTCTTCTTGCGATTGAGGTTTGCGACGATGCGGCGGGCAATGGCAAGCGCATGGGCGTCGTCCATCGCATAGTGATCGGCAACACCGGATTCGTGTGTATGCAGATCAGCCCCACCAAGATCTTCCGCCGAGACGTCTTCGCCTGTCGCCGCCTTGACCAGGGGCGGACCGCCCAGGAAAATCGTTGCCTGTCCCTTCACCATGATTGTTTCTTCCGACATCGCCGGTACATAGGCTCCGCCGGCGGTACAGGATCCCATGACGACGGCGATCTGCGGAATGCCCGCCGCAGACATATTGGCCTGATTGTAGAAGATGCGGCCGAAATGCTCGCGGTCCGGGAACACTTCATCCTGGTTCGGCAGGTTGGCACCGCCGGAATCGACGAGATAAATGCAGGGCAGGTTGTTCTGTAGCGCAATTTCCTGGGCGCGCAGATGTTTTTTCACCGTCAGCGGGTAGTAGGTACCGCCTTTGACCGTAGCGTCATTGACCACCACCATGACTTCCTTGCCGGATACCCGCCCGATGCCCACGATGAGGCCGGCAGACGAAATATCGTCGTCATACATGCCCCAGGCGGCAAACTGGCCAATTTCAAGGAATGGCGATCCTGGATCGAGGAGTTGAGCGAGGCGGTCGCGTGGCAGAAGCTTTCCGCGCGAAGTGTGACGCTTGCGTGCCTCCTCCGTGCCGCCCTGGTTGACCTTTGCTGCCTTGATCTCGATATCGCTGACCAGCGCCTGCATCCGCGTCCGGTTGGCAACGAAGACGTCGGAAGTGGTGCTGATCTCAGATGAAAGGATAGTCATGCAGTCTCCTGTAGGATCACTTGATTTGGCAGCTGGATTAACCCTTGGATGGGCCTGCCCGGCATTTTCGACGCTCAACAGGTAATTATTGTGACTCCGCGAACATCTCCCGGCCGATTAGCATGCGGCGAATCTCGCTCGTACCCGCCCCGATCTCGTATAGCTTCGCGTCACGCAGAAGCCTTCCTGTGGGGTAATCGTTGATATAGCCATTGCCGCCCAGTGCCTGGATCGCTTCGAGCGCGCACCACGTGGCCTTTTCCGCCGCATAGAGTATGCAGCCGGCCGCATCCTTGCGTGTTGTTTCGCCGCGGTCGCAGGCAGCAGCCACCGCATAGACATAGGCCCTGCTGGCATTCATCGTCGTGTACATGTCGGCAAGCTTGCCCTGCATCAGCTGGAATTCGCCGATCGGCTGTCCGAACTGCTTGCGGTCATGCACATAGGGCACGACAACATCGAGGCAGGCCGCCATGATGCCGAGAGGTCCGCCGGCAAGGACGACGCGCTCGTAATCGAGCCCCGACATCAGAATCTTTACGCCCTTGCCTTCCTCACCAAGCACGTTCTCGAAGGGCACTTCGCAATCTTCGAAGACGAGTTCGCAGGTGTTGGACCCGCGCATGCCGAGCTTGTCCAGCTTCTGCGCCGTACTGAACCCCTTGAAGTCCTTTTCGATGAGGAACGCTGTAACGCCGCGCGAGCCCGCAGCGGCATCGGTCTTGGCATAAACAACGAGGGTATTGGCGTCCGGACCGTTGGTGATCCACATCTTGTTGCCGTTAAGTACATACCGGTCGTTCTTCTTGTCGGCCCGAAGCTTCATGGAGACGACGTCCGACCCGGAGCCGGGCTCCGACATCGCCAACGCTCCGACATTCTCTCCGGAACACAGTTTCGGCAGATAATGCGCTTTCTGCTCCTCCGTGCCCCAGCGATTGATCTGATTGACGCAAAGGTTCGAGTGAGCCCCATAGGAGAGGGCGACGGATGCCGACGCACGTGATATTTCTTCCATCGCAACGACGTGGGCAAGGTAACCGAGACCGGAACCACCAAACTCGGGATTGGCGGTCATGCCGAGGAGGCCAAGCGCTCCCATCTCCTGCCACAGGTGCATGGGGAAATGGTTGGTGCGATCGATCTCCGCCGCGAGCGGTGCGATCTTTTCCTGTGCGAAGCGATGTACGGTGTCGCGCAGGGCTTCAATCTCTTCAGAAACTCCGAATCTTAGACCTGACTGATACATTGCGTCCTCCCGTGGTAGCTGTCTCGATCTTCTTGGCGCCAACAAGGCGCAATCCCATCTGAACGTATTTTTCGGCGACTTCGGCTACGGTAAGCCTGTCATCGGCGCGGAACCAGACATTGACGCCGGTTGTCATCGCGATGATGGCTCGCGTCATGAGTGCAATATCGTCGATGACAAATTGGCGGGCATCGAGCCCATCATCGAGAATTTCGCGCAGTCCGTTCTCGTACCTTGCGCGCAGCCCAACAATTACGGCACGATTTTCCGGAGTAAGGCTTCGCAGCTCCATATTGCCGATATGAACATCGTCGCGGCGTTCCACATGATAGTAGATATGGAACCTTATGAAAGCGGACAATCGCTCGAGCGGCTCTTGCACTTTGCGGCTTTCATATCCCCACGCATCAAGCAGCCGTACCATGTGCTCGTGCATGATCGAGAACAGCAATTGCTGCTTGTTCGGATAGTAGTGGTAGAAGGCGGCCGACTGCACGCCAACCTCATCGGCAAGTTGGCGCATCGACATCGCCTCATAGCCGACGCGCGCAATGAGGCGCTTTGCGGCCGCGTCAATCGCGCTGCGTGTCTTTCCGCCATCTGATCCTGTGGTTCGTGCCATGCGCGCCTAATAAAACGATCGTTCAATTAATTCAAGTCGCGATTGTTTGTAGACGAAGGTCTAAATGGAATCGATGTCGAGTTGCATATACGATCAAGCCGTTAGAGCTTTTTCATGATTCATTTTCAGAGCAGGTTTTCATGTTCGATCCACGAATTGCCCGTAAAGCTGTTGCTCCATTCATCGTATTTGCCGCCATGAGTTTTGCTCTGCCAGCAAGCGCGCTCAGCATGAAGGAGTGCAGCGTCAAGTACAAAGCCGCGCAGGTAGCGGGTGACGCGACTGGCGTGTCATGGAACGATTTTCGCAAGGCCAATTGCGCCTCCGATCCCGGGAAGACGCAGGCAGCAGAAGCTGAAACGGGTGCGGAAAAGCCCGATACGCCCGCGTTGGAGGAGACTGGCAAGAGATCGAAGAAATCGCCGAAGAAGGCAGAGTCGGCTTCGAAATTGGGTTCCGGCAGGACGTCATATCCCTCGTCAGTTGCAGCCAAATTTTCTTCCGAGACGCCCTCCAAGACGCGGATGCACACCTGTCTGGAACAATATCACGCTAACAAGGAGAACGGCACGCTCGACGGTATGCGCTGGATACAACAAGGCGGCGGCTATTATTCAAAGTGCAATGCCAGGCTCAAGGGCGAGAGCCAGGTTAACTGATGGCGCAAAAGCCGATACGCTTGCCTTCCTTGAAATCCGGTGACAGCAGTGGCACATTCGAATCCATGGAACGTAGGGTCGCTTTTCTGGAGAAATCGTTCGAGAGGATGGACGCCAAGCTGGATGGCCTGGCCGACTCATTTCAGGCTTTGAACAGCAACGTGTCGTTCATCAAGGGCAGGACGGAAGACCTCAGCTACATGACGAGCAAACTGGATGACTTGTCGTTCGTTCGAAAGAAGATGGAGGATCTGTCGGGACTAAGAGAAGACATTTCGTACCTGAAAGGCAGAATCGAAAATCTTCCTTCACCCGAATCTTTCGGAGAGCTTCGCGGTCGCGTCAACAGCCTGCCGACGACCGCCAAGCTTGCGAGCCTGCTTAGTATCGCCGTAGGCGCAATCGCGTTTCTAAACAATTGGCATGCTGTGAGGCCGTTTATCCTGGGCTTTTGAAATCCAGGCCGCGAAGTGCCGTTGTAGCCACGATCAGCCATCCGAGAATGAGTAGTGACCCGCCGAGTGGCGCGGCAAAAGCAAAGAGCCGGTCCCCGAGATAATCGCGCGACGCGAGGTCGCCGATGAAAAACATCAGGCCAACCACCAACACTAGACCGCCGAAATATGCCGCCTTGCTTACTCTTGCGATGAGCGCGAGGGCAAGGAACGTCGGCGCGTGAATAGAGAGTATCGGTGCGATCGTAGCCATATGTCCGCTGGTACTGTGAGCAGCGACGGCATAGGCAGCGATGCCTGCCGCTCCGAAGAGTCCGCCAAGGCCAGCAAATGCGCGATTTATGTCCAACCGGGTTCTCCGTGATCGTCTCTGTTCAAACGCTAGGCTATCGACGCCAGGGCCATCGGAAGTTGCTCCGCGAAATAGTCGAGTTCGTGCTCTCGTCCTACGCTCACCCGGATACAGCGGTCGAGAACGGGTGCCATGGGTTTGCGAACGAAGATATCGCGCTCGATCAATGCACCGAGCAGGGCGAGCGCGAAGGGGCCATCGCGCCCGCAATCGATGGTAACGAAATTCGTCGCGGAAGGGAGGGCTTTCAATCCGTTCGCGCCGGCTATCTGCGCGATACGATCGCGTCCAGCGATTATCTCCGCGGTCACCGATACGAGGTAGTCCCGATCTTTCAGTGCTGCGAGCGCCGCAATCTGCGTCAACCGGTTCATTCCGAAATGGTTGCGTATCTTGTCGAACGCGATGATTTGGCGTTCGGCGCCAATGGCATACCCGCAGCGCATGCCAGCAAGGCCATAAGCCTTGGAGAACGTCCGCATACGTAAAACGTTCGGACGCGATACGTTGATGGGCGGCAAGGCCGAGGCGGGTGCTGTCTCGCCGTAGGCCTCGTCGAGAATGAGCATCGTCGTTGCGGGAAGTCGGTCGATAAAGTGCTCGATATCGGCAGATTCCCACCACGTGCCCATGGGATTGTCGGGGTTGGAGAAATAGACGAGGGGCGCATTTTCGCGCTTTACAGCTTCAAGAAGGGCGTCAAGATCTTCTCTGTCGTCACGATAGGGCACGGTTACCAGCCGTCCACCAAATCCTGCGACGTGGAAATTGAATGTGGGATAGGCGCCAAGGGAGGTGACGACGGGTGTTCCTTCCCGAACAAATTGGCGTACCGCAAGCCCAAGCAGGGTGTCAACGCCCTCGCCGACTGCCACATTGGCCGGCGCGACGCCGAGGTGGACGGCAAGCGCCTGCTTCAGGTCGAAGTTTTCCGGGTCGGCATATTTCCATGCGTCCGCCGCACTCTCCTGCATCGCTGCGATGACCGATGGCGCCGGGCCGAAGCCGTTTTCGTTTGCGCCGAGCCTTGCCTTGAAAGGGCGGTTGCGTTTGCGCTCGAGGGCTTCGGGACCAACGAAAGGCACAGTGGATGGCAAGGATGCGACGAGGGGGGTGAAATGCGGTTCCATGGCGAAAGCGATAGCAGTTTTTGCGTCCGTGAAAAGCAAAACTTCTGCGTTTACCTGGCCGATAGGGGATTGATCTTGCGGCCTTCGCCGCCCTTGATCGATTTTACCGCCGCCCAGGCCGCCGGTATCAAACAGGCAATCAGCACCCACCACATGGGGCGGATGGAATGGCTGAACGAAAAATTGGCAACGAGGACGCGGGAAGGCGGAATACGGGTTGCGAGCGCGAACCACGCGTACTCCACGAGCGCGGTTCCAAGGGCCGCAAATACGGCAATTGCGACCAGCTTGGGTATTGATGCGAGATCAAGATCCCACGCTTTGGCCACACGATAGGCGAGGAGCGCAAGCAGTAGCCCCGCCATCAAGGTCGGCTCCGTTACATCGGCCTTCGATTGCATAAAAAAGTGGAGAACGCCAAGTGCGGCAAGCGGATAGGCCAGCTTGTGCAACCTGTTCCAGTTCTTTCCCATGCGCCGGATCATGCCGTCGGTCGAGGTGATGCCGAGCGCCGTCAGTCCGATGAGAGTAATAAACCCGATGAGCAGATAGACGCGCAGCCAGATTTCGCTGGCGACTCGCAAAATGTTAAAGTTCTGATCGACGATGTAGAGCGTAAAATGTAGGGCTGCATAGGCTAGGGCGGTCAATCCCAGAATGCGCCGCACCAGGATCAGCTTCGTCCAACGGATGATGTTGCGGAGCGGTGAAATCGTCAGTGAGATCAGAAAGAAACGAATGGCCCAATCGCCAGTCTCGTGAATTGCCTGTGTGATCGGTCGCGGCCCGAGAATATTCGCCTTGTAGCTCGTCATGATCAGCAGCAACGGCACGAAGGCGGCAACCAGCGCCACAATTTTTATGACCGATAGCTTCCCGGCTCGGTCATTCCACGGATATTTCATTTCAGGCCCGTTTTTTTGATTTGTCTCCGTCATTTACGGGCATAGCCGGCGTTCTCATTCAACACAAGAAGCCGTGAAACCGCCGCTCAGCTGGGCATTTTGCTCGGAACCATATCGGCCGCGACCGGTTTTCCTCCTGATGAAACAGGAGAGGCTGACAATGAACAAGGTTCTAACACTCACGGCAGCGGCCCTATTTGCAACGACCGGATTGGCGTTTGCGCAGGACGTACTTGTCGAAGTGCCACAGGGCGCGCGCGACTATGTGATCGCGAATCCGTCCGATCCAGTCGTGTTCGATGAGGATGTGTCGCAGGGCTATGTCGTGCCAAAAAAGATCGTCGTGCACGAAATTCCGGACAATCCCGGCTACGGTTACATTTACGTCAACGGGCGTCCGGTCATCGTATCGATGGAAAATCGCCGGGTTGTCTACCTGTCTGAAAGTGCGCGTGCGGTCCCAGACGATGCAATCACCTACATCGAGCGCAATCCAGTCGATACGGTGATGATTGATGGGCCGGTTTCGCGCGGTACCGTTATTCCTGACGACGTTAGATTGACCGAAATTCCGGACCAGCCAGGCTATTCCTATGTCTATGTCGATCAGCGGCCAGCGCTCATCGACCGTGGTACGCGCCGCGTCGTCTGGGTCCGTTAATTTCAACAGGCGTTTAGCGATGTTTGGAGCCGGTAGCCTCGCAACCGGCTTCGTCGTCTTAGCGGTCGCTAATGGTGCACATTCGCGTCATCGCATTCAATCTGGGGGCGACATCTGCGGGGCGGACAATTATAGATAGGCGCCTTCGTCATATTCTGGCGCAATGCATTCAGCAGCATTCGAGGGAGTCCAAATATGGAGTATCGTCAGCTTGGCCGCTCCGGCCTCATTGTGTCCTGCTTGAGCCTCGGGACCATGACCTTTGGCGGCAAGGGCAATTTCGCCAAGACCGGCGACACCGACCTTGAAGGCGCGAAGCGACAGGTCGGCATGGCGATCGACGCCGGGATCAATCTCTTCGATACGGCCGACATCTACTCGGCCGGCGCCTCGGAGGAGATCCTCGGGGAAGCGCTTAAGGGAAAGCGCGACAGCGTTCTCATCGCCACCAAGGCGCGGTTCCGCATGGGTTCCGAAATCAACGATGCGGGATTATCGCGTTACCATCTCATCCGTGCCGCCGAAGCAAGCCTGAAACGGCTCGGCACCGACCACATCGATCTTTACCATTTGCATCAGTGGGATGGTCTAACGCCACTCGACGAGACGCTGGAAGCCCTCGATACGCTTATTCGTTCGGGGAAAGTGCGCTACGCCGGCGTTTCGAATTTCTCGGCATGGCACCTGATGAAGGCAATTGGCACGGCTGCGGTCAGGAACTACATCGCCCCGGTCAGCCAGCAGATTCACTATAGCCTCGAGGCCCGCGAGGCCGAGTACGAGCTCATTCCCGCCACGCTCGACCAGCAGCTTGGCGTGCTCGTCTGGAGCCCGCTTGCCGGTGGCCTGCTTTCCGGCAAATATCGCCGTAACCGGGACGCGCCTGAAGGCACAAGGCAACTCGCCAATTGGGGCGAGCCTCCGATCCGCGACGAGGAGCGGCTTCACGACATTGTCGAAGTGCTGGTCGAGATTGCCGAGAGCCGCGAGGTATCGGCGGCGCAAATTGCGCTGGCCTGGCTGCTCGGGCGTTCAGGCATCACCTCGGTTATTATCGGCGCGCGCACCGATGCGCAGTTCGCCGACAACCTCAATGCGGCCGACATTAGCCTTACGGCTGAGGAGCGAGAGAAGCTCGACAAGGTCAGTCTTCTGCCATTGATCTATCCCTATTGGCATCAGGCGCGAACCGCTTCCGATCGTCTGTCCCAGGCCGACCTTTCCCTGATCGAGCCATACCTCTAACTTCCAACGAAAACCGGCGAGGGAGGAGCGCCGGTCGAAAGATCAATTCATGCCCTATTCCCGAGATACTGCGCAGGCCGAACCCGCCATTACGGCCGCGCCCGAATTGCCGGGCCTTTCTCCCGCACTGACGTTCCTGTTCGCCTTTGCCTGCGGGGCCATGGTCGGCAATATTTACTATGCGCAGGCGTTGATCGGACTGATCAGCACAGATCTCGACATGCATGGTGGTATGGCTGGGTTCATGGTCACGGTTACCCAGCTTGGCTATGGAGCGGGGCTGCTTTTCCTCGTTTCCCTTGCCGATCTCGTTGAAAATCGCCTCCTTGTCCTCTTGACCCTTACCGGCACCGCGATCGGGCTTGCCGGCGCCGCGATGTCCGGATCGGCGACGACATTTCTATTCTTCTCCTTTGCCATCGGCTTCTTTGCATGCGGTGCACAGGTGCTGGTGCCGTTCGCCTCGCATCTGGTTCCTGCCGCGTCGCGCGGGCGCACGATCGGCAATGTCATGGCCGGGCTTTTGACCGGCATCATGCTGGCGCGGCCGCTCGCCAACCTCGTTGCCTCGGAATTCGGCTGGAGGGCCATATTCTGGATTTCGGCTGGGGCCATGCTCATCGTGCTGGCCCTCCTGCGCGCAGCACTGCCTTTACGCCGGCCGCATGGTTCCATGGGATATGGCGCGATCCTCAAATCCATGGCGCATCTGCTCGTCACGACGCCGGCCTTGCAGCGGCGGGCGCTCTATCAAGGCATCATCTTTGCAACCTTCAATCTGTTCTGGACAGCGATCCCGCTGCTCCTGACGGAAAGGTTCGGCTATAGTCAGCGTCAGATCGCGCTTTTTGCCCTTGCTGGTGCCGCGGGCGCGGCCGCCGCGCCAGTCGCTGGCCGGCTTGCCGACCGTGGCCATACACAGCGCGGCACCGCCATTGCCATGGTCACCCTCACGGTCTGGTTCCTGGTGGCGGGCTGGGCGGGAACAGCCATTTCCATCGCGGGGCTGGTCCTCGCCGCAATCTTTATCGACAGCGCGGTACAGACCAACCAGATACTCAGCCAGCGGATCATCTTTTCACTAAATGAACATGCCCGCGGCCGGCTCAATGCAGTCTACATGACCATCGTCTTCCTGCTCGGATCGGCGGGGTCAGCGCTCGCCGCGGCGACATATTTCTACGGAGGTTGGTGGGCAACGGCGGCGTCGGGCGCAGCCCTCGGCCTTGTCGTCCTCCTGATCTTTGCAACCGAGCCGAAGACGTAGAATTCCTCCACGGTTGATCTTATCTCATCGACATTAAGTTCGTGATCAAACCGGCCTTAATGTCGAGCACGGCTCGATTGGCCTGGGGGTGACCGATGTCCTTCAGCTGGTCGGGCGACAAATCTGCCAGTGCCGACCGTGTCGCGACGGTCCGCCGCCAGTCCGCGAGGGCAGCGATTGCTTTTGCCAAGCCATTGAGCCCAAACTTGAACAAGTGCTTTTTCGACGCGCTGCGGCCGGTCTGAGTGTGCGTATGAGCCATTTTCAGTCTCCCAGTTCGAGATTTGCGAGTGAGAGCTTGCCACTTGAGCGTTTTGGGGCTGTTCGGCTGTGCGTGAACTGAGGGGAAGCGTTCGACAAATGAACGCTAAATCGGTGTTAAATCTTCATTCTGAGATGCTATTCTGCTGCGACGGTCAAAATCTGGAGATGATCTGTGCGCATCAGGTTGCTAGGCGGCCTTGAAGTTACCTCCCCGGAACACCGGCAAATCCGCTTCACCACGCGCAAGACTTCGCTTCTATTTGCTGCTCTGGTCCTCGCGGGCCGTCGGGGTTACCATCGGGAACAGCTTTCGGAGGCACTCTGGCCGGGACGAAGCAATGGCCAAGCCCGCAACAGTTTGCGGCAAGCGCTGGTCGATATCAGGCGGTCGTTCCCCACGAGCACGGATGCCACCATCTATCTTGATGGGGATCAGGAGGTCATTGCGCTTATTGCTGGTCCGGATGAAGCGGACATTTCGATCTTCGACAGGAAACTGGAAGCGGGCCAGACCGCTGATCTCGCCTTCGCTGCGGACCTCTACCGCGGTGACGTCCTTGCAGGTGAAGCCATCCCCGACGGGCTGGACGAGGGGTTTGGACCTCACCAGGGTAAATATCTGCGGAAGGCGCAGCACCTGGTCGAGCGGCTGAGCCTCGCGCTCTCCGAGCCTGGCTCCGCAGAAGAATCAGCCTGCGAAGGGCTTGCGGAGAGGCTGCTTGCTTCAGATCCGACCGTGGAGGCCGCTCATCGGGCGTTGATGCGTATACACGTTCTTAGGGGGCACGAAAACGCGGCCTTGCGCCAGTTCGAGTCGTGTCGCGCTTTATTGATGAAGCATCTGCGAGCGGAACCCGAGGCACAGACGACTTCCCTGGCGGCTTCGCTGCAATCGCGCGAGGGGGCCAAGTATCAGGTCACCGAAACGGAGCATTACGTCGGTTCGCAGCCGCCCATCTCGTCAGTCCCTATCAAGCATCACGATCGGCCATCGGTTGCGGTGTTGCCATTTCAGAATCTGAGCGGTGATGCGGAACAGGAATATTTTGCCGACGGGATAGTGGAGGACATCACCATGGCCCTCGCTCAGTTCCGTCACCTCTACGTCATCGCACGCAATTCGAGCTTCATTTACAAGGGTCAGGCCGTAGACATAAAGCAGGTCGGGCGCGATTTGAACGTGGGTTATGTGGTTGAGGGAAGCGTGCGCCGGACAGGCGACCGCCTGCGCATCGCCGCGCAGCTTATCGACACTTCAACCGGTGCCCACCTCTGGGCGGACCGGTTTGATGGAACTCTCGCTGATGTATTCGACCTCCAGGACCAGGTCGCCTCAAGCATAGTCGGTGCAATCACTCCCAAAGTGGAGGAGGCCGAGATCGAGCGCTCGAAACGCAAGCCAACGGAGAACCTCGACGCCTACGACTATTACTTGCGTGGGCTGGCGGTCTTTGACCGAACGACAACCACCAGATCGGGCATGGACGATGCGTTGAGGCTGTTTATGAAAGCGATCGAAAAGGATCCGGAGTTTGCCATAGCCCATGCCCGGGCGGCGCGATGCTATGCCACCAGAAAGAGCAACGGTTGGATGGTCGACCGTGCGGAAGAGACTGCGGAAGCTACACGGCTGGCCAGGAGAGCGGTCGAACTCGGCCGCGACGATGCGACTACGCTCGCTTTCGGCGGCTACGTACTCGGCTATGTCGGCGGTGATCTTGAGGGCGGGGCGGCCTGCATCGATCGCGCCCTTGCTCTTAACCCGAACCTGGCTGTGGCCTTGGGAGTCAGCAGCTGGGTGAAAGCGTGTTCAGGCGAGCCGGATAAGGCCGTCGAACATGCCGCGCTCGCAATGCGCCTAAGCCCTTTCGATCCGCGGCTGTTTGCGTGGCAGTTCAATGCCGGGCTCGCTCATTTTTGTGCTGGCCGCTACGAAGACGCCATCAATTGGGCCGGAAAATCGTTGCGGCACCAGCCAAACTATCCGAGCGCGCTGCGTGTAACGGCAGCGAGTTATGTCTTGGCGGGGCGGCTTGCGGAAGCAAGGGAAACGATTGCTCGTCTGCGCGCGCTCGATCCAGCGCTGCGGCTTTCGAATCTTGCCGACGTGCTGCCACCGTTCCGACGACCGGACGACCGGAACAGGTATGTCGACGCCCTTCGGCAGGCGGGATTGCCGGAGTAACGTGCCTGGAAGCCTAATCCCCGATTAGACCGCCCACTGTTTTATGTCGTCTCGTTCACCGATGAGCGCGAGGCCATGGGCAATCGAGAGCAGTTCGCCACCGCTTTCAATGCGGCTATTGTCGAAACGCTCGGTGAAGATGCGGCGCACCGCCGGAACGAATGAGGTGCCGCCAGTCAGGAAAACCTTGTCAATCTCGCCGGCCTGTGTCGCGGTCTTTTCGAGGACGTCATCAAGAGCGCCTTCGATTCGCACCAGATCGCTTTGGATCCAGGATTCGAAATCAGTGCGGCGGATCGTTTTGCGGCCACCCAGCCCGAGCGGCGCGAAATTGAATTCGGCTTCATCTGCCGACGAAAGCGCAATCTTGGTGGCAGAAACAGCCTGGTAGAGGGGATATCCCTCGTCATGCTCGACAAGGTCGACGAAGAGTTCGAGCCGCTCGGGATCTAGGCTATCCCTCACGAGCTTTTTCAGCGCTGCAAATTCCCTGGACGTCTTGAAGATCGAGAGTTGGTTCCAGCGGCCGAAATTGGCGTACCATGAGGCCGGCACCTCAAGTGTCTTGTCGAAACTCTTGAAGAAGCTGCCTTTTCCGATCTGTGGCGCGACGATCTGGTCGATCATGCGATAGTCGAAATGGTCGCCGGCGATGCCGACGCCGGAATGTCCGACCGGCGTGGCGCTGAGTTTGCCGCCGGCAGTTTCGAAACGGATGATCGAATAGTCGGTCGTGCCGCCGCCAAAATCGGCGACGAGGACGATCGCGTCCGATTTAAGATTCTGCGCGAAATAGAAGGCCGCCGCCACAGGCTCATAAACAAAATGAATTTCTGGAAACCCGAAGCGGGTCAGCGCCGCATTGTAGCGGTCGGTTGCAAGTTGCGGATCGGGATTGGCGCCCGCGAAGTGCACGGGCCGTCCGGTAACCACGCGGGAACTCCCCGACGGCCAGTGATCGCCTGCATAGGTTCTGAGCCGTCGCAGGAAAATCTCCATCAGGTCTTCGAAGGTCTGTCGCTTCGCAAAGATCAGCGTGCCTTGAAACAGCGCGCTTGCAGCAAATGTCTTGATCGACTGCAGGAAGCGGCATTCGCCCGGGTGATCGATGAACTGTTGGATGGCGGCGTGACCGGCCTCGACTTTCAATGCCGACGCGCCTGCGAGCGGGTCCTTCATGAAGGAGAGGGCCGTCCGCATGCTGTCGGCTGTACCCGCCGTACTGGTAAAGGCCAAGGAGCGGGTGGCGCGGCCTTCGGCAAGCGCCATGACGGTATTTGTCGTACCGAAGTCAAAACCCAACGCCTGTGCCATAGCCGCGCTCCTTCTATCCAGTGATTTTTTAAGATCGGAATATTGCCGGCAAGGATGCGCAATACGCATCCGATGAGGGAGGCGCGTCATTGCACAGTCGCCACCGCGATGCAAGACGCCTTATTGCGCTGGGGCCGCCTTTCCAGAATTCTTGATGAAATCGACAAAGGCACGCAACGGCGCAGGCACGTGCTTTCGACTGGGATAATAGAGGCGGGGGCCGGTGAAGGTCTGCCACCACGGAGCGAGCACTGGCACGAGTTCGCCACTTGCCAATGGGTTTCCGAGAAATTCCTCGAAGCTGTAGACCACCCCCAGTCCGGCGATCGCGGCTTCGAGCTGCAATTCGGCCGTTGAAGCAATCAACGGTCCTTTAGGTGTGATCTTGATCAATTGCCCGTTCCGCTCGAATTCCCAATGCGGGACGTAGCCGCTGGTGAATCGGTGGCGGATGCAGGCATGGTTGACCAGATCGCGCGGATGGGCCGGCACGCCATGTTTCGAGAGGTATGACGGCGCTGCGGCCGCCACGAAGCGCTGTGTGCGCGGTCCGATCGGAATGGCGATCATGTCGCGCTCTATGCTTTCGTCATAGCGGATGCCCGCGTCGAAACCCGCCGCAAGCACATCGATGAACGTGTCGGACGCGGAAATCTCCAGCTTGATTCCAGGATGGGCGGCAAGAAACGCATTGATGATCGGCGGCAATATCCGCTGCGCCACAATGGTCGGAACGTTCAGCTTGAGCGTTCCCGTCGGACTGTCACGAAAGCTGTTCATGCTGTCGAGCGCACCGGCAATCTCACTCAAGGCGGGCGTCAACCTTTCGATGAGGAGATTGCCGGCCTCGGTCGGGGTGACGCTGCGGGTCGTGCGGTTGAGAAGCCGCACGCCGAGCCGGGCTTCGAGCCGGCGAATGGCTTCGCTCAACGAAGAGGCGGAGACGCCGCGCAGGGTCGCCGCGGCACGAAAGCTCCGTGTTTGCGCCACGGCAACAAGCGCGCTCAAGTCTGAAAGATCAGGATCAATCATTGTGCAATTTTCCGAACAACCCGTGCGCAATATAACGGATTATCGCACAACACGGCAGGGGCTATATTGCGAAAATTCTCTGGAACGAGGCAAGACAGGATTGAACGAGATGCAACATTTTCAAGTTGGAAAAACCGGCCCGCGCATATCACAAATTGGGCTCGGCTGCATGGGCATGTCAGGAATCTACGGACCGTCGGATCGCGCGGAAAGCATTGCGACGATCCACGCAGCGCTCGACGCGGGTATCAATCTCCTCGATACGGGCGACTTCTACGGAATGGGTCACAACGAACTCCTGATTGCCGAAGCGCTTAGGGATGTCAAACGCGAGGACGCGATCCTCAGCGTCAAGTTTGGCGGCCTGCGCGATCCAGCCGGCGGCTGGACGGGTTTCGACGGCCGGCCGCAAGCCGTGAAGAACTTCGCAGCCTATTCGCTGGAGCGTCTCGGCGTTGACTACATCGACATTTACCGACCTGCGCGCCTCAACCCCGCGGTACCCATCGAAGAGACGATTGGAGCCGTCGCCGACCTCGTGAAGGCGGGTTATATCAAGCATATCGGGCTTTCGGAGGTGGGGTCCGACACGATCAGGCGTGCTGCCGCAGTCCATCCCATCGCTGATCTCCAGATCGAATATTCCCTGATTTCACGCGGGATCGAAGACGGCATTCTGCAAACACGCCGCGAGCTCGGCATCGCGATAACGGCGTATGGGGTGCTTTCCCGGGGGCTTATCAGCGGCCATTGGACAAAAGAGAGTGCGCAAACCGGCGATTGGCGTGCCTATAGTCCCCGCTTCCAGGCGGAGAATGTCGACAGGAACCTTGCACTCGTCGAGGCGCTGAAGAAGATTGCAGGGGCAAAGAGCGTAACGGTGGCACAGATCGCCATCGCGTGGGTCTTGGCGCAGGGCGGCGATATCTTCCCCGTTATCGGCGCACGCCATCGCGATCGCCTCACCGAGACCCTCGGTGCGCTCGAAATCGCTCTTAGCAAGGATGATCTCGCCGCCATCGAGCAGGCGGTTCCCAAGGGCGCTGCCGCCGGGGACCGCTACGCGGCGGTCCAGATGGCCCACCTTGACAGCGAAAAACGGCTCACATCGATGAGACGACCTCGCGCGATCGCCTCGATCCTACTGACCGGGCGATCGTCGATATGATCACATCGGCGGGACGACGCCGTTCGTCCCGACAACAATCCGCTTGGTCGAGAGGCTGTCGCCGCTTCCCCGCTCGGCGGAGATGAAGACGGTCGCACCCGGCTTCAGATCGTCCTTGCCGGCCTTGGCGAGCGTGACGATGGGCGTACCGTCGGGACTGGCGATCTTCTTCTCGGTGCCGTGATAGACGACGGTCAGTGTGCGGCCGTCGACGTCCTTCACCGCGTCGGCGACCGTGGCATTGGTCATGCTGCTATTCGGTTTCAGGTCCCAGGGCCGGTCGCCTTCGCCGGTTCCCTTGAGGGCAGCCGGAAAAATCACGACCTCGACGGCGCTGGCGACGCCTTCACTCTTCGGAACATTGGTGATGCCGACGAAATCCCCCTTCTTGATATCGTCGATCGATGCCTTGGCGACGCCACCGACAACCCAGCCGTCGCTCAGTGCCACTGTCGCTTCGGGTCCTTCGCGTGTCTTGACGATAATGGCCTTGTCGGTAACGCTTTCGATCGCGCCGCGAACATTGACGCGTTTCGTTGCCTGCGTTGCGCTCGCCTGCTTCGTCATGGCATCCGCATGAGCCTCCAGCGGGAGGGCAAGGGAGAGCAATCCTCCCAACAGCGCCGCCGGGAAGCCAAATTTCGATAGTGTCTCAGCCATTTTTCTACTCCTGTAGGACAGGCGGCCGGCGCACGCTATTGTCCGCCGGACTTGGCCTGTTTTTCCACGTGCCCGCCAAACTCACGGCGCATGGCGGACAGAACCTTGTTGGCAAAATCGGCATTGCCGCGCGAACTGAAGCGCTCGAGGAGGGCAGCGCCGAGTACGGGCGCGGGCACCGCCTCATCGATCGCGGCGATGAGCGTCCACCGGCCTTCGCCAGAATCGGAGACATGGCCCTCATAACCGGTGAGCCCCGGATCTTCGTAGAGCGCGTCGGCGGTGAGGTCGAGCAACCACGAACTGATCACACTACCCCTGCGCCACACCTCGGCAATGTCGGGAAGGTTGAAACTATATTGATAATGTTCGGGATGCTTGAGCGGTGTCGTCTCGGCGTCGGCCTCGTGCGAGCGCAGACCGATATCGGCATTGCGCAGAATATTCAGCCCTTCCGAATATGCGGCCATCAGACCGTATTCGATGCCGTTGTGCACCATTTTCACGAAGTGACCGGCGCCATGCGGGCCACAATGGAGGTATCCCTGATCGGCAGTGCTGTCGCCTGCAGGCTTGTCGACGCGGCTTTGCGTGTCGGGCACGTCGCCTTTGCCGGGCGCTAGTGCCGCGAATATGGGCGACAGGTGCCGCACAATCTCGGGTTCACCGCCGATCATCAGGCAGTAGCCGCGCTCTAGGCCGAAGACGCCGCCGCTCGTCCCGACGTCCACGTAGTGGATCGCGGATGATTTGAGTTCGGCTCCCCGCCTGATATCGTCATGATAGTAGGAGTTGCTGCCGTCGATGACGATATCGTCCTCGTCGAGGAGCGGCACAAGCTTGGCGAGCACCGTATCGACGACTGCCGCCGGGAGCATCAGCCAGACGGCGCGTGGCCGCGCCAGCTTGGACACAAAGTCTTCGAGCACTGTCGATCCATCTGCTCCAAGACGCTGCAGCTCGGCGACACTCTCCGCCCTCGTGTCGTAGACGACCAGTTCGTGGCCATGTTTCAAAAGGCGCTGCGTCATGTTACTGCCCATGCGCCCAAGCCCAATCATGCCAAGCTGCATCTGAAATCTCCGTGGTGAGAGTAATTTGCAAGCAGGCTGCACGTTATTGCCGGCGCGTTCAACAGCGAAGTTATGCCGGGCGCAGCGTCGCTACAAGCACACGCGCAGGTCATAAGATCGTGATGCGCACCCAAAGGCCTGCCGAACGCGCGGCGCAAAAAAAGGGCCAGCCGTCGATGCGGCTGGCCTGCAAGGTCGAGATTTCCCACGTCTTGTGATAGCGCTTTGGGATAGCAGCGCAGCCTAGCGACGCGGCAGCAGCTTCTGCACTTCTTCGGCGGCATCGTTTAGGGCCGCATCCGGCTCCGCAGTTTGTTCGACGATGCGCGACAGGTTGTCGACGATGGTCTGCGTAATCTTCACACCATTTGATCCGGGATAGGCAAACCCTGGAATCATCAGGTTCATCTGGCTGAGGCCAGCCTTGAACAATGGGTTCTTGCCGTAGAAATCGGCGAGATATTCTGGAGACTTCGCGGCAAGTTCGTTGTTTGGCACGTATCCGGTGCCGGTGCCGGGTACGACAATCGAAGCCCCATAGGGACCGGCGGCAAACTTCGCGAAGTTCCAGGCAGCCTCCTGCTTGACTGCGTCCTTCGTCAGGATGACGACTGCGTTGCCACGGTTGGCAGATGTCCCTTCTCGGCATTGATCAGCGGTATCTTCGCGGTGCGTAGGTCGAACTTGTCACCGACATTCTTGATTGTGTTGCGTAGGGCGCCGGTGGTTTGGAAGGTGAAACCGACCTTGCCGGCGACGAAGGCCTGCTCACCGGCGGGTTTCGTGAGAACGGGCATGCCGCCCTCCTTGACCAAGCGGCTCAGGGTCTTTACCGCTGCCTGGCCCTCGGGACCATTGGAAGCGACTTTCTTCTCGTCCGGTGTAAGCATGGTGCCGCCTGCGCCGAAAAGCAGGGCCGAGAACATCCAGGCGTCTGCCTGCCAGCGGAAATCGATGCCTTCGTTGCCATTGCCGAGTGCCTTGATCTTGCCGCCGAGTGAAATGACTTCGTCCCACGTCGTCGGCGGCTGGTCGGGATTGCCTCCGGCCGCGCGAACGAGGTCGGCATTGTAGTACATGATCGGATTGGACGTGGCGAACGCGAGGCCGACCTGCTGGTCCCCGACCTGTGCCAGCTTCAGGATGCGATTACTGAAACCCTGCTTTGCCATGTCGCCTTCCTTGGCGACGAAGGGTTTCAAATCAACGGAAATTCCTCGCTCGGCCACCATGCGCAGGCGATTGAGTCCGATAAACGTGATGTCCGGCATTTCGGACGTGCCCGCCTGCCGCATGATCGTCTGGATTCCCTCCTCATAGTTGGCGGAAGGACTTACAAAGTTGATCTTAATGTCGGGATTGTCTTCCCCGAATTTCTTGGCGATGACGTCCATCACGTCCTTGAAGAACTGCGGTACGGGATAGTGAACGTTGAGCGTCGTGTCGGCAAAGGCGGGCGTGAAAAACCCCGCGGCAATCGCCGCGCCGGCGATGGTCCTGGTTGCAAAATTCATTGTAATGTCCTTCGTTCGTTGCAAAAGCCTATAAGTGGGTCAGCCTTTCAGCCCGGTAAGGGTGATGCCTTCGATAAAGCGCCGCTGCGCTGCCAGGAACGCCAGAACAAGCGGCAGCGTGATGATAAGCGTTGCCGCCATCAACGCTCCGAAATCATCACCTGCCTCTGCGGCTCGAAAGAAGAGCAATCCAAGTGGCGGCGTGGCCCTGTCCTGCGTTGAAATGGCGATCAACGGCCAGAACAGATCATTCCAATGCGCGACGACGGAAAAAATCGCGAAAGCGGTGATGGCCGGCCAGGCATTTGGGACGATGACTCTGTTGATGATCGCCGCTTCCGACATGCCGTCAAGGCGGGCGGCCGAGATGAGATCGTCGGGCATGGCACGGAAGAACTGCAGAAACAGGAATATGCCGAAAACCGAAATGAAGAACGGCGCCGAAAGAGCGAAATAACTGTTCAACGCCCCAGCCTTGTTGAGGACGACATAGAGGGGCAGAGCCGTGGCGTGAATAGGTATTAGAAGGCCCAGCATGACAAGCGTCATCATGGTGCGGGCGGCGCGGAACTTGAGTTTCGCCATGGCGTATGCGCACGGGATCGCGATGACTACCTGGACGAAGAAGATCAGCGCGCAAACCACGACCCCGTTGAAAAGAAGCTGGGCCATCGGCACCCGCGAGAAGGCCCTGACGAAGTTTTCCCACAGGCCCCAATGGTGCGGCCAGAGTGACAAGGGTGAGGAAAAAATCTCCTCTCGCGATTTGGACACGGTGGAAATCATGAGTACATAGGGGGCAAGAAACAGCGCGGCGCCGATGCACAGCAGGGCCAATCTAAGATTGCGCACCGAAAACAAGACTTTGATTGTCATGTGTAATGTACCTTGCGATCGAGAACCCGGTATTGAACGATCATCAGCACGACCAGCACAGTCAGGAAGATGACCGTCATCGCCGAAGCGTAGCCAACGCGAAGGTAGATGAATCCCTGCTGATAGATTGTCCAGAGCAGGACTTCCGAACTCTTGTTCGGCCCGCCTTCGGTGATCGTCTTTACGGTCTCGAACACCTTGACGGCGTTGATGATGCTGATTGTGGCCACAAACAATGTTGTCGGTCCGAGCATGGGCCATGTAACCAGGTGGAAGCGATCCCAGCTATTCTTCGCCCCATCGACTTCGGCCGCCGCGTAGAGTTCGCGCGGGATCGCGGTGAGACCGGCAAGAAACAACACCATGTTGAAGCCCACGGACTGCCAGATGCCGATAACGGCAAGGCTGAGAAGAACTGTGTCGCTGCTTCCCAGCCAGTTCGGCCCGGAAATGCCGAAAAGTGCGAGGAGGGCATTCACCGGCCCGATGGTGGGATGCAGCAAATATTGGAACACCGTCGCCATGGCGACCAAAAGCGAAACAACGGGGAGAAAGTAGACCGTGCGGAAAAAGGCGCGTCCGCGCGTCTCGCTTTCGATGAGCAAGGCGACGCCTAGCCCGATGAATACTGAAGACGGCGTGACGATGGCGGTATAGATCGCCGTGTTCTTCAACGATATGAGGAAGGTGCGGTCGCTGAAAAGCTCGGCGTAATTGTCGAGGCCGATGAACTGGAAATCGTCATAGCCGAGTTCGAAATTGGTAAGACTGAAAATGACGACGGCTGCGGTCGGCAGTAGGATCAGCACAAAGAGGAGCAGGATGGCCGGGCCGGCCAGCTTCCAGGCGCTCCGCGCCTCCTGCCTAGCCGCCCGTGCGGCGGCCTGGCTGGCGCGCGAGCCCAGGGTTGGTTCGACAATCGCTACCATCATGCGGAGACCATTGCCCTTGCCGGCACGCGCAACGCGAGACGAAAGCCGTCGCTGCCAAATATGAGGCATGCCCCGGGATCGAATGTGAGGCCGACGGGCGCTCCGTGTCCAATATGGCCAACATCCGATGGAGCGGCCTTTATGATCAATTCGGCTTCGCCCCCGCTGATCCGGCCGTGACCAGGACTTCCGAACCAAGGAATTCCATCCGTGAAACATGGGCGGGAACGCCGTCCCCCTGAGCACTTCTCAGTTTGATTCGCTCGGGGCGAATGCCGATTTTAACTGCCGTCCCCACTGGCCCAGGTACGCCTTGCGCGAGGATCTTTCCGCCAAACGCCACGGCCCCATTCGTCGTTGTGACAGCATCGAGTACGTTGATGCGCGGACTGCCGACGAACTGCGCTACGTCTATGTGACGTGGATCGTCGTAAACCTCGGCCGGGCTGGCAATTTGCAGCAGCTTGCCGCCCATCATCACCGCCACCCTATCTGCCATGCTCAGGGCTTCGGCCTGATCGTGGGTGACGTAAAGCGTCGGCACGCCGGCTTTCCGATGCAGGTCGACGATTTCGCCGCGGGTATGAACCCGTAAATTGGCATCGAGATTGGACAATGGCTCGTCCATCAGAAAGACGCCGGGCTGGCGCACGAGCGCCCGGGCAAGCGCGACCCGCTGGCGCTGACCGCCTGACATCTGGCCGGGCTTCCGGTCGAGTAGATGGTCGATCTTGAGGCTCGTTGCCGTGATCAGGACGCGATCGCGTATCGCTGCCAGCTTGGTCGTCCGGGGATCAGGCCGCCGAAAAACGGCAGGCGCTCGAGCATGGACATGTCGCGCATGGCAAGCGCCACGGCAATATTCTGTGCTACGCTCAAATGCGGATAGAGGGCATAGGATTGAAATACCATGGCGACGTTGCGGTCAGTGGGGTGGTCGGCGGTGATATCGCGACCATCCATCCATACGCCCCCTTCATCGCCATGGTCGAGCCCGGCTGCGATGCGCAGGAGTGTCGTCTTACCGCATCCCGAAGGACCCACGAGCGCGATAAACTCTCCTTCCTCCGCCTCGATCGTGACATCATCCAGGATATGCGCGCTGCCATAGGATTTAGAGATGTTCCGGAGGGCAAAGGCGCTCATATTGCTGTTTCTTTCGATACCGATGCCGCGCGGGGATAGACTTCGTCCATGACGTCGTCGAGCAGATAAGGCGTCATACCTTCGATCTCGAAGGCTTCGCTTTGAACATTCTCGTCATCGAGTGTGTGCACCATCGCCCCGACAATGCGCTCGCCGGGCATCTCACGTGGCTCCATCGCACCTGTGATAAAGGATGCTGCGGGCGCCCAGGCGAGGCTTGTCGCCCCGAGCCTTCCGGTCCATGCGCGATGCAAATGTCCGCTGGCGAAAAGCGCAACGTCGTGCTTCGCGAAAAGGTCGCGTAGTTGCTTCCGCGCTGCCGGCCCCAAGCCCCAATAGCCGGTATTGCCTTCATCCGGGTCGTCCACGAATAGCGGCTTATGGTTGAAGATGGCGATACGCCGACCTTCGTCGCCTGCAAGGGCAGATTCGAGGCAGTCGCGCTGGCGGGCTTCCGCTTCCGCGCCACTGCCGAAAAGAAGGCTGTTCAGCCCTATCAAGCGCCAATCCGACTATCCGGCGCCACCGCTCCAGGCGCTCCGAAGTCACTGGCTGGATGGTTTCGGTATGGCCGACATCGTGATTGCCCGGCACGATCAGGACGGGGAGATCAAGCATATCCATGCATTTCACGGAGAACAGCAGGTCGTCGTCGAGGTCGGCCCCATTAAGAGCAAGATCGCCCGTATGGACAACGAGGTCCGGGGTCTGAGCCCTTATCCACTCACAAAGCGGCTGCCAGTTGTCGTTAAAATGTGTCTTGGACGGACTTAAATGGGTGTCTGTTATCTGGATGATCCGCAAAGTGATACTCATCAATTCGGTGTCGAAAAATAGGGTGTAGGCGCCCGAAATGGCGCGAAATACGATCGTGCTGAAAATAAATCACGCCAGGTTTTTGCGTGGCATTACAAGTTTTTAGAAGTGCAGTAGTGCCTCACGAACGTGACAAACTCATGACGAGCCTTCCGCGACAAGCCATCCATTACCACCAACCAGGGCCGTAGTAGGCCGGCCCATAGATGAACATGGGTTGATTGTACTGCATCTGCGCGCGGCGGTCGGCGCGGCGGTCCAGGTCGAGTCGGAGCAGGCAGTTAGAGAATGCGGTCGTGCCGCGCTTGAACCCGAAGGAGGCGCATTTCTGGTTGTCCATCGCACGCTGCTGTTCGGGGGTGATCGTCTGACATGCGGCAACGAAGAGTGGCAAGAAAACGAAGAACACCGCAAATCTCATCTGCCCCTCCTGGATGGACATGCCGGATAGTTGTCGGCGCCATGCGCCAACCAGCATTATGTCCATTGCTGGGGAAGATGAACAGTCAGACTTTGGGCATACGAGGCGACATTAGAGCAGGATGCTCTATCAGAAGAATAACACGCCGATAATCATCAAAAGTATGACAGCACCTGCCAGTATCGGCAGTATGGAAAAACCCTGAGTGGTGGGATGCGGCCTCAATACCAATTCGGCACAGTCAGCAAGAAAGTTGCTGCTACTTCGGTAAACAGAACAAAGACAATGAAGGGAATAAACCCGTCGCTGACCTTCCGATTGTCATTAGCTGCGGCAAAGCTTGTCAATGCCATCTCCTGATTTTAACGATCCCCGCAAAAAGGGCCGGCGGATCATGGTCGTCAGTGCCGAATACGGCTTGGTCACATAACTGTAACAGTTTGAAACCTTTTGTCACCCAAAAAAGTTCCATAACCAGTTGAAATTCCCCAAGGCCCCGGCTTGTCGGGAGAAAATCCTTGCGGGATCAACGATTTGATTCGAGCGGCGCAAGTGGGGAAAACGCCCGCGCCGCCGTCACTTTTCACTCCGCGGGCGCTGGAGCCGGAAGAATCGCGTCCGAATTGTGGCCGGAGGCACCTTCGAAATGACTGCCGTGTGTCGCATGGCGCAGAGGCCGATTGCCGGTCAGCGCGCGCACCAGCACGTAGAACACCGGGGTCATGAACAAGCCGAACAGCGTAACGCCGATCATGCCCGCAAACACGGCGACACCCATGGCGCTGCGCATCTCCGCGCCGGCGCCCGTGGAGGTGACGAGTGGCACCACGCCCATGATGAAGGCGAGCGACGTCATCAGGATCGGCCGTAGACGCAGCCTGCTTGCCTCGACGACCGCCTTGAAGGGCGTCGCCCCGGCAAACTCCAGCTCACGCGCAAACTCGACGATCAGGATCGCGTTCTTCGCCGACAGGCCGACAAGCACGATGAGGCCGATCTGCGTGAAGACGTTGTTGTCGCCCGCCGTCAGCCAGACGCCGGTGAGGGCGGCAAGCAGTCCGAGCGGCACGATCATGATGATCGACAGCGGCAGTGCCAGGCTCTCGTACTGGGCAGCAAGTACGAGGAACACCAGAAGGATCGACAGCGGAAAGATCAGATAGGCGGAGTTACCGGCGATGATCTCCTGATAGGTCAGCTCGGTCCATTCGAAGCCGATCCCGGCTGGCAGGGTCTCGGCGGCGATCTTCTCCACTGCGGCCCGTGCCTGACCCGAAGAGTATCCGGGCGCGGCATTGCCGTTCACGTCGGCGGAGAGGAAGCCGTTGTAACGCATCACCCGGTCGGGACCCGCACTCGAATCGACCTTGAGCAGGGCCGATAGCGGGATCATGTCGCCCGTTGCCGACCTTACTTTCAGGTCGCCGATGTCTTCGGCCCTCGCGCGGAAGTTTGATTGCGCCTGCATGCGGACGGAATAGGTACGGCCGAACTTATTGAAGTCGTTGACGTAGACGGATCCCAGATAGATCTGCAGCGTGTTGAAGATCTCCGGCAGTGATACGTTGAGCTGACGCGCCTTGGCGCGGTCAACATCGGCGTAGAGCTGCGGTACGTTGATCTGGTAGCTGGAGAACAGGCCGGTGAGTTCGGGTGCGGTCGCCGCCTTGCCAAGGAAGGCCTTGGTTGCATCATCGAGCGCCTGATAGCCGATGCCGTTGCGATCTTCGATCTGCAGCTTGAAGCCGCCGATTGCACCAAGGCCCTGAACCGGCGGAGGCGGGAACACGGCGCTGAACGATTCCTGGATGCCGAAGAGCTGCTGGTTGAGCTGCATGGCAATCGCCCCGGCGCTGAGTTCCGGCGTCTTGCGCTCCTCGAAGGGTTTGAGTGAAACGAAGACGATGCCGGCATTGGCGCTGTTGGTGAAGCCGTTGATCGAGAGGCCCGGGAAGGCGATGGTGCTCTGCACGCCCGGGATTTTCAACGCGATATCACCGATACGGCGTACCACCGCTTCGGTCCGGTCGAGCGTCGCACCGTCCGGAAGCTGGGTGAAGCCGACCAGATACTGCTTGTCCTGCGGCGGAACGAAGCCGCCGGGAACGCTCTTGAACATGAAGGCGGTTGCGCCGATGAGGACGAGATAGATCGCCATCATCAGGGTCTTGCGCGAAATGACGCCGCGCACGCCGCTGCTGTAGCCGTTGGCGCCGCGCGTGAACACGGCGTTGAATCCGCGGAACAGCCAGCCTAGCGACTTGTCCATGACGCGTGTCAGGCGGTCTTTCGGCGCATCATGTCCCTTGAGAAGGAGGGCAGCGAGAGCGGGCGACAGGGTCAGTGAATTGAACGCGGAGATGACGGTCGAGATCGCAATGGTCAGGGCGAACTGGCGGTAGAACTGGCCGGTGAGCCCAGTGATGAAGGCGAGCGGCACGAACACGGCGACGAGCACGAGAGCGATGGCGATGATCGGGCCCGAGACCTCGCGCATGGCCTGGATGGTGGCCTGACGGGGTGCAAGGCCGTTCTCGATATTGCGTTCGACGTTCTCGACAACGACAATCGCGTCATCGACGACAATGCCGATGGCGAGGACGAGGCCAAAAAGGCTGAGCGCATTCACCGAGAACCCGAAGAGATGCATGACCGCAAAGGTGCCGATAATCGAGATCGGCACCGCGATCAGCGGAATGATCGACGCACGCCATGTCTGCAGGAAGAGAATGACGACGAGAACGACGAGAACGACCGCTTCAAGCAGTGTGTGGACCACGGCTTCAATCGAGGCGCGCACAAACTGCGTCGTGTCATAGACGATCTCGTAGTCCACGCCTTCCGGCATGGTCAGCTTCATCTCGTCCATGACGCTGCGCACCTGGTCGGCGATCTGGATCGCGTTTGAGCCAGGCGCCTGGAAAACCGGAATTGCGACAGCGGGCTTGTTGTCGAGAAGCGAGCGCAACGAATATTGGGCCGCGCCAAGCTCGATCCGCGCAATGTCCTTGAGGCGCGTTATGGCCCCGTTGGCCGCAGTCTTCACGATGATCTGACCGAATTCCTCTTCGGACTCAAGTCGTCCCTGCGCGTTCACCGACAGCTGCAGGTTGACGTCGTTGGGGCTTGGCGAAGCGCCGATGACGCCCGCGGCCGCCTGGACGTTTTGCGCGCGGATTTCGTTGAGCACATCCGTTGCCGACAGGCCGAGCTCGGCGGTTTTCTGCGGATCAAGCCAGATGCGCATCGAATAGTCGCCAGAACCGAACAGCTGCACGTCGCCGACGCCATTGATGCGGGCAAGCCGATCCTTGATGTTGATTAGGGCGTAGTTGCGCAGATAGGTGATGTCATAGCGGTTGTTGGGCGAGATCAGATTCACGACCAGCATGAGATCCGGCGAACTCTTTACCGTGGTAATGCCGAGGCTCCGGACTTCCTCCGGCAGGCGGGGCTCTGCCTGCGATACGCGGTTCTGCACGAGCTGCTGGGCCTTGTCGGGATCTGTGCCGAGCGCGAAGGTCACTGTCAGCGTCATCTGGCCGTCGGCCGTCGCCTGGCTGCCCATATAGAGCATGTCTTCGACGCCGTTGATCGATTCCTCGATCGGCGTCGCTACCGTTTCGGCAATGACCTTGGGATTTGCACCCGGATATTGGGCCCGCACGACGATCGATGGCGGGACGACGTCCGGATATTCCGAGACAGGCATCGCTGTCAGGGCGATCAGGCCGCCGAGAAAGATGACGAAAGAAAGAACGCCCGCAAAAATCGGGCGATCAATGAAGAAGTTGGAAATGTTCATGTCAATTCCACCTGCCCGACATGGGCTCTGGTTTATTGCTTGGCGGGTTCCGCAAGCGCTTGCTGGTTAGCCGCCGCCGTAGCGCCCATGGCCACCATCTGCGGTGCGACGAGGGACCCGGGGCGAACGCGCTGCAATCCGTTGACGACGACCTTCTCATCGGCCTGCAGGCCGGCGGTGACGATCCGAAGTCCTTCGGCTCTCGCACCGAGTGTGATCTCGCGGTACTCGACGATGTTCTGCGGATTGACAACCATGACGAACTTCTTGTTCTGGTCAGTCCCGACGGCCTTTTCATCGACCAGCAATTCCTGGCGCTCGTTGGCCTGGCCCATGCGCACCTTGGCGAACTGGCCCGGCATCAGCTTGCCGTCGGCGTTGTCGAAGACCGCACGCACCTTGACGGTACCGCTCGACACATCGACACTGTTGTTGATCAACTGCAACTTGCCCGCAACGCCGTTCGAGCCCTGCACATCCATCTGGACCGGAATGCGATCGACGAAATCGCGACTGTTGAGACCGCTCGGCAGATCGGCGAGCGCCTTGGCGACGACATTTTCATCGGCCTCGAAGCTTGCATAGATCGGACTGATCGACACGAGTGACGTCAGGAGCGGCGAAGTCGGGCCGGCAGCGATCAGGTTGCCGGGGGTGATCTCGATGCGCCCAACGCGTCCGGTGATCGGCGCGCGGATGTCCGTGTAGTCAAGGTTGAGCATCGCCGTCTTGAGGACGGCTTCTGCCGCCTCGAGGTCGGCCTGGGCCCCGGTCTGCACGTTGATCCGCTGGTCGTAATCGCTCTGCGAAACCGTACGGGAATCGATGAGACGCTTGCCGCGCTCGAGCTCGTTCTTGGCAAAGGCGAGCTTGGACTGAGCAGCGCTCACCTGGGCACGTGCCCGTGCAACCTCGGCCTCGAACGGCGCCGGATCGATCTTCACCAGAAGGTCACCCTGCTTGACGATCGCACCTTCCTTGAAATGGATGGACTGGACGGCGCCGGCAACGCGCGAACGCACTTCAACGGAATCGATTGCCTCGAGACGCCCGGAAAATTCGTTCCACTGTGTGACATTCTTCGGCTGAACGAGCGCGACCGACACCGGCATTGCCTGCGCAGGAGCCTGCTGCTTTTCAACTTCGGCATGACCTTTGGAGAATTCAAAAACTTTAGTGCCGCCTACGGTTGCAAGTGTTAGAACAATACCGCTGACGAGAAGGCTCTTCTTGAAAGTGCTGACTGACATCGTGGTCACCTGCTTTGGAAAATATATGCCATTTGGGAGGATGGCAGATCGGAACTCGATCATTGACGTTCTATACCGATCGGTATAGAAGCGGTGATATAAGGCTGCGGCACAGCAGCTGTCAACCGATTTTATACCGAGCGGTATAATTCTTTTAGGGAGTCTTGTCCATGGGACGGCCGAGGGAGTTTGATGCGGACGATGCCTTGCAGACGGCTTTGGAGCTGTTCTGGCGCAAGGGATACGAAGGCACGTCCATCACAGACCTGACCGATAGCATGGGCATAACAAAACCCAGCCTTTACGGTACTTTCGGCAATAAGGAAGAACTTTTCCGCATGGCGCTGCAGCGTTACGAGGAGCACTATATGGCGTTCTTCTGGAGCGCTCTGGAACAGCCGGACGCGCGGACGGTTGCTTTCGATATTTTGCGGGGATTCGTGCAGGCGCAGACGGAAGCGTGCAATCCCGGCGGCTGCCTCGTCGTCAATGCTGCAAGTTCCTGCAGCGATGCCGCCCTCGAAATTCACAAGACGATCGTCGAGCGAATCCAGGTAGGCCAAAAGGCGCTGGCTCGGCGTTTTGAGCGCGCCAAGCGCGAAGGCGACCTGCCTGCCGACAGCAATCCTGAGGATCTTGCCCGCTTTATATTAACGATCGCGCAAGGTACCGCCGTCCAGGCTTCGAGCGGCGCGGGCCGGGACGACGTCTATAGGCTCGTTGACATCGCGATGAAGTCTTTCCCTTCCAGTTGATGTATCCTCAGGTCAACCGGTTGCGGAACAGCCATGCGGAAAAGGGCAGGGTGACGGCGGCAATGGCGACCAGAGCCAGCATTTCCGGATAAAGCTCCCGCACGCCCGCATCTTCCAGATAGACCTGATGCGTGATGCTGATCGCATAGCGCAACGGATTGATGAGCGTCATGTATTGCATGATCTCGGGCATGTTGCCGATCGGCGCGGTGAGACCGGAGAGAAGCATGAACGGCATCAGGAGGACGAACGAATAAATCATGGCTTGCTGCATGTTTGCGGCCAGTGATGAAATGAACAGCCCGATGCCCACGGCTGCCGCCAGAAACAGGATCAGTCCGAGATAAAGCATCAAATAGGACCCCGTGAACGGGATCTGAAACCATAGCTGCGCGACGAGAAGGATCGTCGTCGCCTGGCTCAGCCCTACCATCATCGAGGGCAACGCCTTGCCCACCATGATCTCGGACGGGCGGAACGGCGTGACAAGCAATTGGTCGAACGTTCCCGCCTCGCGCTCGCGCGCGACTGACATCGCCGTCAACATCAACGTCATCATCATCGTGATCGTACCGATCAGCGAAGGGATCATGTACCAGCGCGTTTCAAGGCTCGGATTGTACCAGGCCCGTGTGGTCAGCTTCATGCCGCCGGGAGCATCCTGGCCATTCTCCGCCCGCCAGCGCGTGGTAAAATCGGTCGCGATCGTCGCGATATAGCTTTGCGCCGTGCCCGCTGTGTTGGAGTTGCGGCCATCGGCGATAACCTGCAGTTTGGCCGGCATTCCGGCCATCATCCGCTTCTCGAAATCCTCGTCGATAACGATGACGAGGAGAACGCGACCCTCATTGATGAACTGGGCAATGTCCGAGGTTCGCTGCAGCGTCGCCACGCGCGTGAATATCCCTGAACCGTCGAGCTTGGAGATGAGCTCGATCGAGGCAGCGCTATGGTCGTGATCGAGGACGGCGTACGGGACGTTGTTGAGGTCGTAGCTCGCCGCATAGCCGAAGATGAGGCATTGCAGGATCGGCGGCAGCACGAGAACGATGCGGCTCTTCGGGTCCTTGAATATCGCCAGCAATTCCTTGCGTATCAGAGCGACGATGCGGAAGAACGATTCCCTCATGGTTGGCTCACCCGAGTTTCTTGCGCGTTGCAAAAACTGACGCAGTCATCAGCACCGTTGCCATCGCAGCGAGCACGGCGGCATTGGGCAGAATGACAGGCCAAATGTCGCCGGCGAGAAACAGCGTTTGCAACACGCTGACGAAATATCGTGCCGGGAAGATGTGGGTGATGACCTGGATCGCGTATGGCATGCTCCTGATGTCGAACATGAACCCCGAGAGCATCATTGCAGGAAGGAATGTTACAATCAGTGTGATCTGGCTGGCGACGAACTGGTTTTTCGTCAGTGACGAAATCAAAAGGCCGATGCCCAGCGCGACAAGCAAATAGAGCATCGAAACGACGACCAATATCCAGAGCGAGCCGCGTAGCGGGACGCCGAACAGGACTTGGCTGCCAACGACCGAAAGGGCAAGGCCAAGCATGCCGAGCACGAAATAAGGCACTGTTTTGCCAAGCAGGATTTCGCTCGGCAGCGCAGGGGTGACAAACAAGGCTTCGAACGTGCCGCGCTCCCATTCGCGGGCGATGACCAGCGCCGTCAACAGGGCCCCGATAAGGGTCATCACCAGCACGATGAGGCCCGGAACGAGGAAGTAGGTGCTGTCATTGGCGGCGTTGAACCATAGGCGCGGCTGCAGGTCGATCGATGCGCCCGTGTTCACGACTTTTCCTTCGGCCATCTGCCGCGCCGCGGAAACGCCCACCGCGCCCTGCGCATAGCCAAGCGCGATGCGTGCCGTGTTCGCGTCGCTGCCGTTGACGACAAACTGAATCTCGGCCGTTCCGGCTTCGACGTCGCGAGCAAATTGCGTAGGAATGCGCACGATGCCATTGACCGTCTTGTTCATCAGCAGCCGCTGCGCCTCGGCCATCGTCTTGACCTGATGCGTCTTGAAATAGGGCGAGAGTTCGAAACCTGACACGGCATTGCGTGCCTCGGCCGATGATTCCTCCATCACCAGCGCCACCGGCAGGTTCTTCAAATCAAAGGACAGGCCATAGCCGAAAAGAATCAGCAGGACCATCGGCATGACGATACCGACGGCGATGCTGCTCGGGTCGCGAACGACTTGCCAGGATTCCTTACGCACCAGAGCGAGGATGCGACGCAGGCTGTTCCTGCCGGGATGGGGAGAGGGAGTGTTTGCAGGAGCGTTCATGGCAGTGCACTCACGCGTCCAACTTCACCCCCCTCTGTCAGTGGGGGATGTACCACTCCGAACGGGTGACGATCGACAATCGGGGAATGCGTGAAGGTATCCATCACGCCGCCTTCTCGCGCGTTTCGCGGCGCGATTCCTCGACGATGGCGATGAAGGCATCCTCCATATTGGGTTCTTCGCCAGCTTTGGGTTTGGCGTGGGCACGGATCTCTGCGGGGGTGCCCTCCGCAAGGTTGCGGCCGGCGTCGAGAATGATGATGCGGTCGCAATATTCGGCTTCTTCCATGAAGTGCGTGGTGACAATCACGGTGACGCCCTGTTCGGACAACGCCGTGATGCGGCCCCAGAACTCGCGGCGCGCCAGCGGATCGGCGCCACTCGTCGCTTCGTCAAGAAACAGAATGCCGGGTTCATGCAAGAGCGCCGCCGCCATGGCAAGACGTTGCTTGAAGCCACCGGGCAACTGACCGCTCGGCAGCGTCGACAGGCTGCCAAGCTCGAACTGTTCCTTGGACCAATCGATGCGCTGGCGCTTCTTCGCCCCGCGCAATCCATAGGCGCTGGCGAAGAAATCGAGGTTCTCGTCCACCGAAAGATCGCCATAGAGTGAGAATTTCTGCGCCACATAGCCGAGATTTTCGCGCGCCTCGGCGCGCGATGTGCGCAAGTCCGCGCCCGCCACACGCAACGTGCCGCTGGTTGCCGGCATCAGGCCGCACAGCATGCGGAAAGTCGTGCTCTTGCCAGCACCGTTGGGCCCGAGCAATCCAAAGATCTCCCCGCGCTTGACCTCGAAGGTGACGTGATCGACGGCGGTGAAATCACCAAACTTGCGCACGAGATCATGCACTTCGACGGAAATCTTACTGCCGCCGCTCGCCTTTGGCTTACCCAGCGTTACCTGGCTCGACTGGCTTTTCTTCGCAACGGCGCTGAAGAGGATCATGAATCCATCCTCGAATCGGGCCTTCACAGGATGAAGGTCTACCGGCTTGTCGTCGATGCTTATGTCACCCGAGTGCTCCGGCTGTTTCACGACTCGCACGTTGCCGGCTTCCGGCACGGCATCCGCGACACCCTCCTGCCGAAACAGCTGTGCCTGCAGGGAACGGGCGGTCATCCCGGCGGCCGGTGTTACGGTGAATACGTGATCCTTCGCCTTTGCAGTGATATCCTCGGGCCTGCCCTGTGCGAGCACCTTGCCAAGGTGCATGACCACCGTATGGTCGCAGAGCTCCGCTTCGTCGAGATAGGAGGTGCTGACGACGACGGTCAGGCCATCCTCGCGCACGAGCTTGGTGACGATTTCCCAAAGCTCGCGTCGCGACAGGGGATCGACGCCGACGGTCGGCTCATCCAGGAGCAGCAACTCCGGCGAACGGACGAGCGTGCAGGCGAGGCCAAGCTTCTGTTTCATGCCGCCAGAAAGCTTTCCGGCAAGCCGCTCCGTGAAGCGGCCCAGATCGGTCATCTCCATCAGGCGAGGGTAGATTTCCTTCCGATCGTCAAGGCCGATGCCATGCAGATCGGCATAAAGGTCGAGATTCTGCTGAACGCTCAGATCCTCGTAGAGGCCGAATTTCTGCGGCATGTAGCCGATGCGGTTCTGGATGTTTTGGGGGTCGCCCGCGACGTTGACGCCAAGTACTGCAAGATCGCCCTTTTCAGCGGTCATCAAGCCGGCAATGAGACGCAGGATCGTGGTCTTGCCGGCGCCGTCGGGCCCGACGAGCGCCGTCAATGTGCCGTGATGTGCCTCGAACGAAACGTCCTCCAGCGCCTTGACCGTCTCGCCGGTTTCGCGGCGGAACGTCTTGAAGATGTTCCGTGCGACAACGGGTGCGGAAGGCTCTGCGTCTGTCATGACTTTGCCTTGGCGTCGGTCTCCGGCCCACCTGCGGGCAGTGGTTTTGGCGGTTCGTTCGGTAGAAGTTCGACGGTGGCCGGCATTCCGAGCCGCAGGAGGTCGTCCTTGTCGTCTACAAAAACCCTGACCTCGTAGACGAGGCTTGAGCGCAAATCGGCGGTCTCCACCGTTTTGGGCGTGAATTCCGCTACAGGCGATATGAATCCGACCCAGCCATCCTGTGGTTTGTCCGCGAAACTGTCGGTGACGATTCGCGCGCGCATGCCGGGTTTGACATGTCCCAGTTTCGTCTCGGAAACATAGGCGCGCACCCACTTGGTGTTTATCATGGCAAGTGAAAGCACTGGTTTCATGGGCGCGGCCATTTCGCCGGGCTCCATCAGGCGAGAGCGCACGACCGCATCAAAGGGTGCTATCAATTCGGCATCGTTGAGTTGTTCGCGCATCAGTGCCAGCTGCGCTTCGCTACCGCGCAGTTGCGCTTCTGCCTGTAATAGTTCTTCCGCGCGGGGTCCGGCAATTGCTAGCTCGAGTGCGCTTTGGGCAACTTCAACCTTGGCATCGGCTACGGCTGCGGCCGCCTTGGTGGTGTCGAGTTCCTGTTTGCTGATGGTCGAATTGACCGAAAGGTTCATGCGCCGCTCGAGCTGTACATTCGCGTTGGCAGCATCGGCCTTTGCCGACGATAGATTGGCACGGGCCTGGGCGATCTCCTCGGGTCGACTGCCGTTGCGCAGCTTGAGAACCATGGCACGCTGCGAGGCAACCGTCGCGTCCGCTTCGCGGACCTGGGGTGAAAGTCGTCCGATATCGAGACGGGCCACGACCTGGCCTTTCTTCACAACGTCGCCTTCCTCAACAAGAACCTGGTCGATACGCTCGGATCCGTTAAAGGCGAGGGATGCCTGACGGAGGTCGACATTACCATAAAGCGTCAGTACGTCGCTGGCGGCAGGGCGATGCCAGTACCACCA
>NZ_JBBNAM010000231.1:0-8190 GCF_037994425.1 Phyllobacterium sp. | reverse complement strand
CACCTAGACCACACGGATCGCAAACTGGTGCAATTGCTGGCGCAAGATGCGCAGATCGGCGTGAATCGTCTTGCTGAGGCCATGGCGATATCAGTGCCAACCGTGCGCTCGCGCCTCCGTAACCTCCTGAGCAAGAACCTTATCAAAATTGTTGGACTGCTGAATCTGTCTGAGCGGCCCGAATTGATTTCTGCCATCGTCGGTATCAATGCCAGGGGGCATGGCCGCGCCCGCGAGATCGCCCTGCGAATCGCCGAACTCCCGTTCGTCAACTCGGCATGCGTTGTAACCGGCCGTTTCGACATAATCGTTGATGTTGTCGTGACTGGGGATGTCGCTGACCTCTATCGCGTCACGAGCGAACTAATCCCGGGAGTTGGTGAGCCGGGAGAGATCACGCGTACGGAAACATTCGTTGTCATGGCAGCGTGCAACAAATGGGTCAGTCTGCCCAAGGGGTGTTGGTCAAGTGGCGCAGAATCGCCTTTGCGCGCGGTGCTGACTTGAATCCCTTCATTTCAATGAGGTTACCTCGAAGGCGAAGTCTTGGAACAGGTAATCAAAACACTCAGATGCGGAAGATACTTCAGCGACGCTTCTGAGAGACTGCGGACGTCGGGAGCAAGAGCCCAAACAGGGCGGGAACATTTAACTATAACATGGAGGAATACTAATGAAGATCGCCAAACTATTCGTCGCAGGCCTTGCACTGCTGACCACTGCAAGCCTGGCAAACGCCGGAACTCTCGACGACATCACCAAGCGCGGAGAACTGCGCGTCGCAGTTCAAACGCAAGGTCCTCCCTTTTCCATGGTCGACCAGGCTGGCAAACGCACCGGTAGTTCGGTCGAGCTTGCCGAACTCATGGCGAAGGAAATGGGCGTAAAAATCACGTTTCAGGACTACGATTGGGACGGCCTGATTCCGGCGCTTCTTTCTGGCAAGGCCGATCTGCTGGTTGCGGATATGACCCCAACATTGGCGCGGGCAATGAAAGTCGCCTTTACCAAGCCCTTTATGTACACGGGCAGCACCGTCTTCGCCAAGGCCGACAGCAAGTTCGGGACAATGGAAGCGTGCAAGGCGAAAGGTACGAAGATCGCCGTGCTCCTCGGCGCGACGGGTGAGAAAGTCGCAAAGGAGACTTTTCCGGATGCCGATATCAAAAGCTACAAGGGTGGTGGTCCACTTTTGCTTGATGCGGTCAACAACGGCCAGGCTGATTGCGGCGTGAACGATGTGTCGGCAGTCAAGGGTCAGCAGGCCGCCTATCCAGCAGGAACCTTCACGATCATGCCGGAAACTTTGTCGAAAGAGCCACTCGCTTTTGCCACACGCTACGACGAGCAGGATCTCCTGGTCTGGATGAACCTCTTCCTCGATCAGGTCGCCCTCGATGGCCGTCTCCAAAAGAACCTGGATTACTGGGTCAATTCTGACGACTGGAAGAAAGACCACTAAGTAAGTGCGACTACGGGCGGTTTTGCGTGAGGCCTCTCAGGTTCAAGTAAGGCCGTCCAGCCGCTCTGTGACTGCGCTCTTTTCGCCGCCTGGGGGATCGTCGCGGCATGCTTGAAAATTTCAGCTTTCGCACCATCGTCGAATACCTGCCCTTGTTCGGGGAGGGATTTGTCGCGACTCTTTGGCTATCCATCGTTTCGTTTGCAGGTGCGCTTGCTGTTGGAATCATCCTATGCGCCATGAACTTGCAGCGCTCAAAGGTACTGAAGCTCCCGGCGAAGATGTATATCGACGCAATCCGTGCGACGCCGCTGCTGGCACAGCTTTACTTCCTCTATTTCGGCCTGCCCCGGCTCGGCGTGGTGTTGCCAGAGCTCTTCGTCGGCATTCTTGCGCTTTCCCTCAACAGCGGCGCCTACATTGCCGAGATTATCCGTGCTGGCATTCTTTCGATCTCGCGTGGACAAGTAGAGGCGAGCGTTGCCTCGGGCATGACCTATGCCCAGCGGATGCGTCTTGTGATCTTGCCGCAGGCTATCCGGGTAACGATTCCACCCCTCCTCGGCCAAGCCATCGTTTTGGTGAAGGACTCCGCGCTGCTGTCGCTGATTTCCGTCGCCGAATTGACCCGCGCCGGTCAGTTGCTGGCATCGGACCGGTTCATGCCCGCTGAGGGCTTCATCACAACAGCTGCATGCTATCTCGTGCTTTATTACGGATTGAAATCAATGGCGCACTTGTCGGCTCGCTGGCTCGGCGTGCGCCCGATCGGTAGCCGCATATGATCTGGTTCCAACTTCAAAGCTTGATCGGTAGCTATCCTCTGGCACTGCGCGGTCTCGGCATGACCATTGCGCTGTCGGTAATAAGCCTCGCGCTCGGCACATTGATAGGATTCACAATCGGCGTCTTACGGACGAGCGGAAATCGCTTGGTCAGTACTGTGATCGGGGTCTGGGTCGATCTTATCCGGGGAACACCGTTCCTCGTCCAGATATTTCTTATCTTCTTTATCCTGCCAGAATTCGGTGTCGAACTTGATGCATTCACGGCTGGCATCATTGCGCTGACCAATCTCGCGGCCTGCTTCATTTGCGAGATCGTTGCCGCAGGCATCCGTTCCGTGCCGACGGGCCAGGTCGAGGCGGCGCTCGCTTCGGGACTTTCGCAGTGGCAGCGGATGCGGCAGGTGGTGCTACCGCAAGCGATGCGGGTTTCCCTGCCGCCGCTCGTGGGGCAATATGTTCTTCTCATAAAGGATTCTTCCGTTGTCTCCGCCATTGGTTTGACAGACCTTACCCGGGTCGGCTGGCTCGTGGTGCAGCGCGTCCCAAATGGGTTGCTCGTGTTTGCCATTGTCGGCATCGGCTATTTCGTTGTGTGCTATCCGCTCATCCTGCTTGCCCGTCGGCTGGAGAGACGCATGAGCGCGGCCCATGGCGAGGTGCAACTGTGAAGAATTCAAGCTCCGGCAACGAAAGCAGCCTGATATGATCGAATTTCGCGGCGTCAACAAATGGTTCGGAGCGCTCCATGTTCTCAAGGACATTACGCTCAGTGTCGAGCCGCGCGAGGTGGTTGTCGTGTGCGGCCCGAGCGGTTCGGGCAAGAGCACGCTGATCCGCTGCATCAATGGCCTCGAGACGATCAAGGACGGCAATCTTGTGGTGGATGGACAGCGCATCGGTGACCGTGCCACCAACATGACCGAACTGCGCACCGAAATTGGCTTCGTCTTCCAGTCTTTCAATCTCTATCCACACAAGACGGCGCTTGAGAACGTCACGCTGGCACCCATCCACGTGCGAAAGATTTCGCGCAGAGAGGCTGAAGAGGCTGGACGCGAAATGCTGGCGAAAGTCGGATTGGCAGAAAAATTCAGTGCCTATCCGGCCGAACTTTCAGGCGGTCAGCAGCAACGGGTCGCCATCGCCCGCTGCCTCTGCATGCGCCCGAAAATCATGCTGTTCGACGAGCCTACTTCGGCTCTCGATCCTGAAATGATCAGCGAAGTGCTCGACGTGATGGTCGGTGTGGCCGAGGAAGGCATGACCATGATGGTCGTGACGCATGAGATGGGCTTTGCCCGTAAAGTTGCACAGCGGATTGTCTTCATGGATGCTGGGGCCATCGTGGAAACCGGGACACCGGAAGAGTTTTTTTCCGACCCGAAGACCGATCGAAGCCGCGCCTTCCTGAGTAAGATTCTACGTCATTGATGGTCGACGCATCGGGAGACATTGGCGCCGCGACGTTTTCAATCGTTTTTCCACTATCAGGTATAACGCAAACCCATTTGATACCGGGTCGGCAATCTGTAAGCGAGAGCAAATGAGTTATATTGATACTTTCGACAGGCGTACGATGGACGACAATTACGCTTTTCCGGTATCGTCAGCAGTCATAGAATGCGAAACCTGCATCGTCGGAGGGGGCCTCGCAGGTATAACAACTGCTTTGCAGTTGCTGCGCGCCGGGCAGGCAGTGGTTGTACGTGAAGCCGAAAGCATCGGCTGGGCGCTTCGGACGACATCAGCCGCCTCGAATTCGCTACGCCATACTCCTTAACCACCAGGGAGGACCACAAAATGTCGCAAGAATTTGTGAGCATCCGTTACATCGTCGATGATGTTCCGGTCTCAATCGAATTTTACACGACCTTGCTCGGCTTCACGCTTCAGCAAGATGCCGGGGCCGCCTTTGCATCGGTGACCCGCGATAATCTGCGGCTTCTTTTGAGCGGCAAGGCCAGTTCGGGCGCACGTGCCATGCCTGATGGCCGCCAACCGATCCCGGGTGGCTGGAACCGAATTCTTTTGGTTGTGTCGGATATCGAATCAGAAGTCGAACGACTCCGCAAGGCGGGGTTATCCTTCAGAAACGAAATCCTCAAAGGCGTCGCTGGCAGCCAGATTCTACTCGACGACCCATCAGGCAACCCGATTGAACTGTTTGAGCCATTGCACTGAGACCGTGTACTCTGCCGACGGGATAAAGGAGGGCGGAATTGACTCTGCCTTTGTCAAGGTTATAACCTCACGATATCGAAAATCGATTGTGTGAGCCAGGTAATGATGATTGGGTGGTATGGAACACCAGGATCTACTCAGCGGCCTCATTCGGCTCCACGTCCTGCATCATGCAGTCAAAGGCGAACTCTACGGTCGAAGGATGATCGACGAGCTTGCCCGCCACGGTTACAAACTAAGCGCCGGAACTCTTTACCCGATGCTGAAATCAATGGAAATGAAGGGCTATCTTGTCTCCGAAATCCGTCGCGACGGCCGAACGGCGCGCAAATTCTATCGTGCGACACCCCTTGGACGCGAAGCACTCGAAATTGCCCGCGGCAAGGTACGGGAACTGATCGGCGAAATGATGGAGTAGACGCCCATCGGTTTTTTGCCGCGACTGGGGCTGCCCGCTGATGGCAAACGCTGAGAGGACGATGGATGGGTCGAACCCAAACGGCGTTTTTGAAATTTTTGCCGCATTCCTGAAGCTTGGGCTTACATCTTTCGGCGGTCCGATTGCTCATCTTGGATATTTCCGCGAGGAGTTTGTCGTTCGCCGCAAATGGCTCAACGACAGTGCCTTCGCTGATGTCGTTGCCTTATGCCAGTTCTTGCCAGGCCCTGCCTCCAGTCAGGTGGGGTTTGTGCTCGGCCTTTTTAGGGGTGGCGGGTTGTTGGGTGGCATCGCCGCCTGGACGGCTTTTACGCTTCCTTCGGCAATCTTGTTGCTGGCATTCGCCTATGGGGCGGCAAGCTTTTCAGGCCCAATCGGGCAAGGCGTCATTCACGGACTGAAGCTTGTTGCTGTCGCTGTTGTAGCACAGGCGATCTGGGGAATGGCCCGCACACTCACTCCGGATCGGCCTCGCATCGGAATTGCCCTGGCAGCAGTGGCAGCCGCGGTGTTTCTCAACAGCACTGTCGGCCAGATCGGCGCGATTGCCGGCGGTGCGCTCCTGGGCATCGTCCTGGGCCGAGATGGAGGTATCCAGAGCACACACCATCTCAACTTCCCGGTCGGCCATCGAAGTGCCTTGTGTGCGCTCATCCTTTTTACTGCTCTGTTTGTGGCCCCGCCGCTTTTGCACGCGATCGCAGGTGGTCAGGCGTTCTTGTTGTTTGACGCGTTCTATCGTTCCGGTGCACTCGTATTTGGCGGCGGACATGTCGTGCTGCCGCTGCTCGAAACGGCCGTTGTCCACCCCGGTTGGGTCAGTCATGAAGCCTTTCTCGCAGGCTACGGCGCTACCCAGGCGGTTCCTGGACCGTTGTTCACGTTCGCAGCCTACCTCGGTGCGGCAGCACTCCCCGAACCCAATGGGGTGATGGGTGCCGTGATTGCTCTTGTTGCGCTTTTCCTCCCCGGCTTGCTTCTGGTGTACGGGACGTTGCCGTTCTGGGACGGGCTCCGGCGTCGCCCGCTTGCACAAGCAGCCATGAAGGGGGCAAACGCGGCGGTGGTAGGCATTCTTGCTGCCGCATTTTACAGCCCCGTCTGGATCACTGCCGTCGCCACACCGAGCGATTTTTTTCTCGCGCTCGCCGGCTTTTTGTTTCTGACGGTTTGGAAAGCGCCGCCATGGGTCGTGGTAATCGGGCTGGCCGCGGTCGGTGCCGCTTTTGGTAGTATCAAGGAATGCAGGTACCAAGAGGCGGCATTGGACGTGATCTCTCTTGGCAAAAGCTTTGAAAAAGCGCAGTTACGGCGTCCGCTTTGCGCCGCCCATACTGTTCTCTAATAGGTCAAGGGGGGTTCTTTTTCAAATTGGCTGTGACTGCTAATGATTCCATTTGCCGTCGAAAAGCTCGACCGGATTTTCGAAGCCCTTCAATAGTCGCGTGCCGATAGAATTTTCGATGCGAGCCTCCCTTGCCTCTACAAAGGGACGTGACATCAGCAGTTCATGCCCCTCTTCGCTGCAGACGTGCTGAATCCTGCTGACCATATTGACGTCCGGGCCAATGAGCGTGAAATCAAGACGTCTGCCCGAGCCGATATTGCCATAGCTGACTTCGCCATAGTGCAGGGCCATGCCGACACTCAGTCTCATGCCATTGATTTGCGTGGTCTCCAAGTTTTCAAGAATTTCCATCGCAGCCTGATGGGCGGCTGCCGTCGCCCATGCGGCGCTGTAGCCTGGAAAGAATGCAAGCACGGCGTCACCCATGAACTTCAACACTTCACCGCCTTTGCCTGTTATTGCCGGAACGACTGCATCGAAATAGCCACTCAACAGTTGCATGACGTTGCTGGCCCGCAGACGGTTGGACATCTCGGTGAAACAGCGCAGGTCGCACAGAAGCAGGGCCGCGTCGATGGACTCGATCTCGCCCTGCCGGATATGCCCGCCAAGAATCCGCTGCGCCGTCATGGGGCCGACATAGGTATCAAGCAGGCTGAGCTCGGCCTGGCGCAGTGTGCGCAGTTCGCAAGCATTGCGTAGGGCTGGCATGATGCGCTCTATGATCTGCCGTTCCGCCTGGCTGAATCCGCTCGTGCGTTTTGTTGCGAAGACGGCCGCGCTCACAGGACCGTCGGCGTTACATAAGGGGACGATCATCAGCTGCACCAGATCTCGTCCGGCAAAGATGTCCATGCATTGCCAGCTTGCGCCGGTTCCATCGCGCCCTGCGATGATGATTTCTCGGGTTTTCATCGAATGGCAGAGCGCGCTGTCCAGAAAAGCGAGACTGACAGCGCCATGCTGGCGGTCGTGGATCTCGATGGGTTCACCGGGCGCCCAGGCAACGCTTCTGCCCAAATATTCTGGATGCAGTGTCATCAGATGCAAGGTCAAACGATCGACTGGCAGCCCTACTGCCTGGAGTCTGCGCCCGAGCCCGGAAATGAGGCCGGCTTCGTCCAGTGAATGGCATTCGTCTCCGGAAAGCCACTCGATCATTGTGAGCACGGACCAACTGTGGTTCGTGCGGCGCATCGACCGACCAAGAGTATCAGCGGCGATTTCTATTGGCGTAGCGTATGTCATGGAGATTCTCCCGAAATCATTGAGTTCAATGTGGGCCGCCGCCGGAGAGCTGACCGGGCTTCTTGAGGAGCAGCGCTGCGAGAAGTGCGACGACAAGGGCAACGCCGAGCAGGAAGAACGTGTCGCTGAAGGCCATGATATTGGCCTGTTTGCGCATCCGGAAAGCGATGGCAATCAGCGCCTTGTGGCTGGCGGTCGCGTGATCGGGTATGCCGTGGCTCATGAAGTAGGCGGTCAGGCTGTTGATGCGATCGCGGGTTGCTTCCTCGAACAGCGACACCGAATGGGTAAGCACGTTTGAATGGAATTGTTCGCGCTTGGTCAGGAACGTCTGCAACGCTGCGATACCGACAGCGCCGCCAAGGTTGCGCATCATGTTGAAGAGTGACGAAGCAGAACCCGCATTCTCGGCCTCGATGCCCGATGTCGCGATAGCCGACAGAGGTGTGAACACTAGCGCCTGGCCGATGGCGCGGACGATGTTGGGCCAAAGAAGCTGATCGCTGGCGTAGTCGCCTGTCATGTGGATATTCATGAAGTTGCTGGCGGCAAACAGGGCAAATCCGAGGACGATCAGGATACGCACGTCAAAGCGCTTCATCAGACGCGGAACCAGCGGGATCAGCAGCAGCTGCGGCAGGCCGGTCCATGCCAATACCATGCCGATCTGTTCGGCATTGTAGCCCTGGATACGCGTCAGATAGATCGGCAAAACGAAGACGGA
>NZ_JBBNAM010000230.1:0-4814 GCF_037994425.1 Phyllobacterium sp. | reverse complement strand
CGGAAGAATGGGCAAAGACGCTGCCGGGTCCGCTTTATGTGGTCAAGAGCCAGATTCATGCGGGCGGTCGCGGCAAGGGCAAGTTCAAGGAACTTGGCCCGGACGCGAAGGGTGGCGTTCGCCTCGCGCGTTCTGTTGAGGAAGTGGTTGCGAACGCCAAGGAAATGCTCGGCAACACGCTGGTTACCAAGCAGACCGGTCCAGCAGGCAAGCAGGTCAATCGCCTCTACATCGAAGACGGTGCCGATATCGAGCGCGAGCTTTATCTGTCGATCCTGGTAGACCGCTCCGTCGGACGACCGTCCTTCGTCGTTTCGACCGAAGGCGGCATGGACATCGAGGCAGTCGCGCATGATACGCCGGAGAAGATCATCACTGTTGCCATCGATCCTGAAAAGGGCGTGACAGCGGATGACGTCGCCAAGATCAGCGACGCCTACGGCCTCACCGATGAGGCGCGCAAGGATGGCGAGACGCTCTTCCCGGCGCTTTACAAGGCGTTCACCGAGAAGGACATGAGCCTGCTCGAGGTCAATCCGCTGATCGTCATGAAGGATGGCCGCCTGCGCGTTCTCGACGCCAAGGTTTCGTTCGACGGCAATGCCCTCTTCCGCCGCCCGGACGTTGTCGAACTTCGGGATATTTCCGAAGAAGACGACAAGGAGATCGAGGCGTCGAAATACGACCTCGCCTATGTCGCCCTCGACGGCAATATCGGCTGCATGGTAAACGGCGCCGGTCTTGCCATGGCGACGATGGATATCATCAAGCTTTACGGTGCTGAGCCGGCTAACTTCCTCGACGTCGGCGGTGGCGCCAGCAAGGAAAAGGTCACGGCGGCCTTCAAGATCATAACCGCCGATCCGGCAGTCGAAGGCATCCTGATCAACATCTTCGGTGGCATCATGAAATGCGATGTCATTGCCGAGGGCGTGATTGCGGCGGTCAAGGAAGTCGGACTCAAGGTTCCCCTGGTGGTCCGCCTAGAGGGCACGAATGCCGAGCTTGGCAAGAAGATCATCAACGAAAGCGGCCTCAATGTTACATCGGCCGACGACCTCGATGATGCAGCACAGAAAATCGTCAAGGCGGTGAAGGGAAACTAAGGCATGTCTATTCTTGTCAACAAAGACACCAAGGTTCTCGTCCAGGGCCTCACCGGTAAGACCGGCACTTTCCATACCGAACAGGCGCTCGCCTATTACGGCACGCAGATGGTTGGCGGCATTCATCCGAAGAAGGGTGGCGAGACTTGGGAAGGCAAGCTGCCGACCGGCGCCGGCGCCCAACTGCCGATATTCGCATCGGTTGCCGAGGGCAAGGACCGCACCGGCGCCAACGCCTCGGTGATCTACGTTCCGCCAGCAGGTGCAGCCGAAGCCATCATCGAGGCGATCGATGCAGAAATTCCGCTCATTATCTGCATTACCGAAGGCATTCCCGTCATGGACATGGTCCGCGTCAAGGCGCGCCTCGACCGCTCGACTTCGCGCCTGATCGGCCCGAACTGCCCTGGTGTGCTCACTCCCGAGGAATGCAAGATCGGCATCATGCCGGGCAACATCTTCAAGAAGGGTTCGGTGGGTGTTGTATCCCGCTCCGGGACACTGACCTATGAGGCAGTGTTCCAAACGACGAACGAAGGTCTTGGCCAGACGACGGCCGTCGGCATCGGCGGCGATCCGGTCAAGGGTACGGAGTTCATCGATGTCCTGGAAATGTTCCTTGCTGACGAAGCGACCAAGTCGATCATCATGATCGGCGAAATCGGGGGCTCGGCCGAGGAAGATGCAGCGCAGTTCCTCGCAGACGAGGCCAAGCGTGGCCGCAAGAAGCCGATGGCCGGCTTCATTGCCGGGCGTACGGCTCCTGCGGGCCGCACGATGGGGCATGCCGGCGCGGTGATTTCCGGCGGCAAGGGCGGCGCTGAAGACAAGATTGCGGCCATGGAGGCGGCGGGTATCCGCGTTTCTCCTTCACCGGCGCAACTGGGCAAGACGCTGGTCGAGGTCCTGAAGGGCTGATCCGCGGCTAGGCGTCAGTGCCTGCGACAGAAACTAAGGATTGGGGCGGTCTCCGCCCCGATCAATCCTCGGGGCCGAGCGGCCTCAACCCAGAGTGTCACCGGCAAAGAAGGCCAGGCGAACTCGCACCAAGGGAGACGGAGTCGGTACTCCGGTCACAAATATGGCACGTCAAGAACAGGCCAACGACATCTTCGCACTCACCTCATTCCTCTATGGCGGCAATGCGCACTATATCGAGGAACTGCATGCGAGCTATGAAAAGGATCCGGCATCGGTCGGATCGGAGTGGCAGGAGTTTTTTGCCAATTTGAATGACAGCAAGGACGATGTCATCAAGAACGCCAAGGGCGCGTCCTGGGAAAAGTCGAACTGGCCGATCGCCAGCAACGGCGAACTTGTTTCCGCCCTCGACGGCAATTGGGGCGAAGTCGAAAAGCGTATCACTGACAAGCTGAAGGCGAAGTCCGCGAACGGTGCCGCAACCGCGTCGAATGGCGCCGCTGCGCCTGCCATGACCGCTTCGGACAGTGAGATCATTCACGCGGCGCGCGATTCCGTCCGCGCCATCATGATGATCCGCGCCTACCGCATGCGCGGCCACCTGCATGCCAAGCTCGATCCGTTGGGGCTTGCCGAGGTGAAGGAAGACTACAACGAGCTTTCGCCCGAAAGCTATGGCTTCTCGCCCGCTGACTACGACCGCAAAATCTTCATCGACAACGTGCTGGGTCTCGAATATGCGACGATCCCGCAGATGCTCGACATTCTGAAGCGGACCTACTGCTCGACGATCGGCGTCGAGTTCATGCACATTTCCGATCCCGTGGAAAAGGCCTGGATTCAGGAGCGCATCGAAGGACCGGACAAGGGCGTCGCCTTCACGGTCGAAGGCAAGAAGGCAATCCTTTCCAAGCTCGTCGAGGCCGAAGGTTTTGAGCAGTTCATCGACGTCAAATACAAGGGCACCAAGCGTTTCGGGCTCGACGGCGGCGAAGCACTCATTCCGGCACTCGAGCAGATCGTCAAGCGCGGTGGGTCCATGGGCCTGAAGGAAATCGTCCTCGGCATGGCGCATCGAGGTCGCCTCAATGTGCTCAGCCAGTTTATGGGTAAGCCGCACCGGGCGATCTTCCACGAGTTCAAGGGTGGCTCCTATACGCCGGACGACGTCGAAGGTTCGGGCGACGTGAAGTACCACCTCGGTGCCTCGTCGGACCGCGAGTTCGACGGCAACAAGGTGCACCTATCGCTGACTGCGAACCCATCCCATCTCGAGATCGTCAATCCGGTCGTCATGGGCAAGGCACGCGCCAAGCAGGATATTCTTGCGGGACGCGAGCGCGACGAAATCGTACCGCTCTCCGAGCGCTCCAAGGTGATGCCGCTGCTGCTTCACGGCGATGCGGCCTTTGCCGGCCAGGGCGTCGTTGCCGAATGTCTTGGCCTCTCCGGCCTGCGCGGGCACCGTGTCGCCGGCACAGTTCACTTCATCATCAACAACCAGATTGGTTTCACCACCAATCCGCGCTTCTCGCGCTCGTCGCCCTATCCATCCGACGTCGCGAAGATGATCGAGGCGCCGATCTACCACGTTAATGGTGATGATCAGGAAGCGGTCGTCTACGTTGCCAAGATCGCCACCGAATATCGCATGACGTTCCACAAGCCCGTGGTCATCGACATGTTCTGCTACCGGCGCTTTGGTCACAATGAAGGTGACGAACCGGCGTTCACGCAGCCGATCATGTACAAGAAGATTCGCAGCCAGAAGACGACGGTTCAACTCTATGCGGCCAAGCTCATAGAAGAAGGCCTCATCACCGAAGCCGATCTTGAAAAGACGCGCGCGACATGGCGCGAGACGCTGGAGCAGGAGTTCGACTCCGGTCAGGCCTATAAGCCCAACAAGGCCGATTGGCTCGATGGCGCCTGGAGCGGGTTGCGGACTGCCGACAATGCCGATGAGCAGCGGCGCGGCAAGACCAGCATTCCGGTCAAGACGCTGAAAGAGATCGGCAAGAAGCTTTCGGAAGTTCCGGCTGGCCTCAATGTCCATCGCACGATCCAGCGCTTCCAGGACAACCGCGCCAAGATGATTGAAACGGGCGAAGGTTTCGACTGGGCGACGGCCGAAGCTTTGGCATTCGGCTCTCTGGTCACGGAAGGTCACCCAGTGCGCCTTTCCGGCCAGGACGTTGAGCGTGGTACGTTCAGTCAGCGCCATTCGGTCCTCTATGACCAGGATACCGAACAGCGCTATATCCCGCTTAACAATCTGCAAAAGGGGCAAGCGCTCTACGAAATCATCAATTCGATGCTGTCGGAAGAAGCGGTGCTCGGTTTCGAGTATGGCTACTCGCTCGCCGATCCGCGCGCCCTGACACTGTGGGAAGCGCAGTTCGGCGACTTTGCCAATGGCGCACAGGTCGTGTTCGATCAGTTCATCTCCTCAGGGGAGCGCAAATGGCTGCGCATGTCAGGTCTCGTGTGCCTGTTGCCGCACGGTTATGAAGGTCAGGGACCGGAGCATTCCTCGGCACGCCTCGAGCGTTATCTGCAGCTCTGCGCGGAAGACAATATGCAGGTCGCGAACTGCACTACGCCGGCGAACTACTTCCACATTCTGCGCCGCCAGATGAAGCGGGACTTCAGAAAGCCGTTAATTCTCATGACGCCGAAGTCGCTGCTGCGCCACAAGCGGGCTGTTTCGTCGATCGGCGATTTCACGGGAGAATCCTCGTTCCATCGCTTGCTGTGGGACGATGCCCAGTTGCTCAAGGATCAGCC
>NZ_JBBNAM010000229.1:0-3138 GCF_037994425.1 Phyllobacterium sp. | reverse complement strand
CCCTCATCCTCGGTCTCCTTACTGCAATCGGTCCATTTGCCATCGACATGTATCTGCCGGCGATGCCTTCGATCGGCAAGGAACTCGGCGCAGAGAACAGCGCCGTGCAACTGAGCCTTTTGGCTTTCTTCATTTCCTTCGCCATCTTCCAGCTATTTTACGGACCCTTGTCGGATATGTGGGGACGCAAGGCACCGCTCTACATCGGCATTGGTCTTTTTGCGGTCGCCAGTATCGGCTGCGCCCTCGCGAATGATATCGAAACGCTCGTGGCCTTCCGCTTCCTGCAGGGTATTGGCGGCGCGGCCGGCATGGTCATCCCGCGTGCAATCGTTCGCGACATGCACACAGGCGTGCAGGCGGCACGGCTCATGTCGCTGCTGATGCTGGTTTTCAGCATTTCGCCGATCCTCGCGCCGTTGACAGGCAGTGCGGTGATCGAATTCTACGGATGGCGCGGCGTGTTCTGGGCGGTGATGATAGCGGCTTTCATTGGCCTGATCCTGCTTTCGACGCAGTTGAAGGAGACGCGCCCGTCCGCAGCACGCGCCGAAAGCAGCCTTGGCAGCGCCATGTCGGCCTACCGCCTGCTTCTCGGTGATCGGAACTTCCTGACGCTCACCTTCATTGGCGGTCTCGGCATTTCCAGTTTCCTTGTCTATCTGGCTAATTCGCCGTTCGTGTTGATCGATCACTATGGACTGACGCCAACCCAGTACAGCATGGCCTTCTCGGTCAATGCGGTCTCGTTCTTCACCGTATCGCAATTGACCGGCTGGCTTGGCGACCGCTTCGGCCTGGTCCGCGTCATGCGAATGGCGGTCACCGCATTCGCGCTGACGATGGCGGCGATGGTCGTGGTCAGGGGTTTGGGCTTCAACCAGTTACCGGTCATGGCGGCGTTCCTTTTCGTCGGCTACGGGTTCCTGGGTCTCGTCATTCCAACGGCTTCGGTGCTCGCGCTTGAGGATCACGGCCAGATCGCCGGCACAGCCTCCGCGTTGATGGGGACTTTGCATTTCGTCACTTCCGCGGTTGCAATGGTGATTGCAGGTGTGTTTTTCGACGGAACGGCCCTGCCAATGGCCGCCGGCATCGCACTCTGCGCAGTCGGCACTTTCGTCCTCACACAGGCGACGATCGCCCGGCGCAGCGTCGTAGAAGCTGAGGCTGCGGCTGAATAGTTCTGATCCTCCATCAGAAGTTGGCGAAGGCCCCGGGACGCTGTTCCAGGGCCTTCGTTTCAAATGACGGCTGCAACATGCTTCCTAACGAAACCAACACGTTCTGAGACAGGCAAACGCGGAACCTCGATCAGCGCGTAGCCGAATCTGCCATACGCCGATATCATTGAATGAAACGTTTGTTCGGCTTCTTCGAGCGTCTGTTTGCGCTGGGCATCCTGGGCGAATATCTCGGGCCAGGGCGGCAGGATCAGAACAGAGCGATTATAGCGATAGCGCTCCGCTGCCTTAAGCATATGCGGTGGTACGGCCATTCCGCTTAGTTCCAGATAGCCGATAATGTCGGGCACGCCGCGATCAAAGAACGTAATGTTGGGATTTGCGGTGGCCATATCGAAGGACCGCAGCTCCCATGACAGCATCGATTCCGCGAAGAGGGCCGGGTCCTCCCAGGGCAGGGCTGGGCCGTCGATTGCTTGCTGATGCTGAATGATCGCACGCCCGGCCTCCGGCGAGGCTGCATATCCGTCCTGCTCAAGAGCCGTGATCAGGCTGGTCTTGCCGGCGCCCGGGCCGCCGGTGACAATGATGAAGTTATTCTGGATCAATTGCGGCATTGATGGCTCCCGCTTGACGATTGCTGCGATACCGCAGTGCGTCATGAGTTGACGATTGTCCTCGGCCCGCTGGGCTGTGACGTTGAGAAATCGGAGGAGGGTGGGGTTGAGTTGGAAAGCTGGGGCGAGCGCCGTCATGAAAGGTTGGCCCGCAATGGCGACGAACTGGCGCCATTCTCTTTTGTTATCGATCAAGCGGCGTGGGGCGATGACCAGCGATCTGGCTATCGTCTGACCCATATATGCGGCCTATTCCTGCGCGAGAAGCTCCTCCAGGCGGTCGAAAGCACTGTTCCAGCCCTCTTCGTGGCCTTCACAACTCTCAGGCGTTTCGAAGATGCTCTGGCGAAAGATCATGAGCGTCTTGCTTGCCTGATCCTCGAACGTGATATGGACGAGCGTTTCGTTGCCAGGACGGCCATCCTCCTGATCCCAGGCGAAGGTGAAAGCCAGCGTCCGATCGGGAACGATCTCCTGGTAGACACCGCCATGCCATAGTTTTTCGCCAGTCGCGGCCGAATCGAGGCATGCGCGCCACTTGCCGCCGACGCGCAGGTCAGCTTCCACGCAGGTCGCAGGGTAATCGCGCGGCCCCAACCACTGCAGCATTCGGCGGGGATCGGCGAACGCGTCGAATACGAGGGCAGGCGGCGCATTGAACAGGCGCCTGATCGTAAGGACGCGTCCTGCTGTGTCGTTCGCAACGTGGGCCGTGTTGGTCTCAGCCATCTTGCTCTCCGTTCGTTTGTACTTCCTTCAAATATTCTGCCAGGCGGTCGAAACTTCCTTCCCAGAATTGACGGTAGCGTTCGAGCCAGTCTGTCGCTTCCTTCAGTGGCCCCGCGTTGAGACTGCATGGGCGCCATTGGGCTTCGCGTCCGCGGATGACGAGTCCGGCGCGTTCGAGCACCTTCAGATGCTTGGTTATCGCCGGCCCCGAAATGTCGAAGGGCTGCGCGAGCTCGGTGACCGAGGTGGTGCCGAGCGCAAGGCGCGCCAGAATTGCCCTGCGCGTGGGGTCGGCAAGCGCCGAGAAAATATGGTCTAGTCGATCAGGTGTCATTATAATTGAACCGAGTGGTTATTTAACTATTAGGTTTTATACAACCCTGAAGCGCGACTGTCAAGCGCGGATCGGACAGTATCCAGCGGCGACGACCCATCGTTCAGGAGCGTGAGGCTATATCTTTCGGAATGTATTGAATGAGGGGAAGTGGAGGCTTCTGTTGCCAGGTGCCTCCGAACCCCGCCTAGAAGTGCGAACCCCTAGGACTTGATTTGAAGCTATCGCACCGCATTAAGCGGCGAGACGTGCTTCCGCATAGTTGTCGTTTGCA
>NZ_JBBNAM010000228.1:0-2995 GCF_037994425.1 Phyllobacterium sp. | reverse complement strand
GTGAAGGCAAACCAAGCGGTACGCGCGAGCGAGGCAACCGTCGAACTGCCGTTCTCTGCATGTTTCATGTATGACAATTTCGTCCCAACCCTGACCGCGATTTACAACCCCCGGATGGCTGAATTATCGGATTTAATGGTTAATGGTCGCTTTACTGAAGAACAAATACGGTGAGAGCATGGCAAAAACTCGCGAAGAATCCATCGTTTTGTGACATGGTCAATGGGTTGTTAACAGCATAATTAAGGCGTTTTAACGAATGATTCCATTCTTCGAAAGTCTAAAAAATGCTTCAATGTAGAATGAGCAAGTGCAACCGGATCCGTTGCAAACTGATTTTTAAGGTTTAGCACTTTCGGACCAATTCTCGCGATTCGATCCTTTGCGGATTGTATCCACCCAATGACACGGTGCTGAAATGACTTCTGGAACAGATAGATACACAGGCGCAAGGGCGTTGAAAGCCACTCGGGCGAAAGGCGTCGCCGCGGTAGCGAAAGCCGATCAGGCTGCCCTCGGCATCCTTCCGCAATGGAACCTTGCCGACCTCTACCCCTCCGTCGATAGCAGCGAGCTCAAGGCTGACCTCGTTCGCGCCAACGATCTCGCCGTCAAATTCGAGCAACGCTGGAAGGGCACTCTCACGGCTGAAGCGGCAAAGCCAAATGGCGGTGACTTTGCCGACTCAATCACGGAATTCGAAGCCCTCGAGGAGTTGATCGGCAGGATCGTTTCGTTTGCTGGCCTGGTTTATGCCGGAGACACGTCCGACCCTAAAAATGCCAAGCTCTATGGTGACATCCAGCAGAAGATGACGGATGCGAGCACCCACCTCATCTTCTACGGCCTTGAATTGAATCGCATCGACGATGAAATCCTGAACAAGGCGATGGATGACAATCCTGCCATTGGCCACTATCGCCCATGGCTGACGGATCTGCGCAAGGACAAGCCGTATCAGCTTGATGACAAGCTGGAACAGCTGTTCCATGAAAAGTCGATCACAGGTCGCGGCGCATGGAACCGTCTGTTCGACGAAACCATGACGGCGCTGCGCTTCACGGTGAATGGCGAGGAGATGTCGTTGGAGCCGACCCTGAACCTGCTTCAGGATGCCAACGCCGATCTGCGCAAGGCGGCATTTGACGCGCTAGCTGCAACATTCAAGGACAATCTGCGCATTTTCACACTCATTACCAACACGCTCGCCAAGGACAAGGAGATCTCCGATCGCTGGCGTGGCTTCGAGGATATTGCCGACAGCCGCCACCTTGCGAACCGTGTCGAGCGCGAAGTCGTCGATGCGTTGGCGGCCACCGTACAAGCCGCCTACCCGAAGCTGTCGCATCGCTACTACGCGATGAAGGCAAAATGGCTCGGCCTCGATTATCTCAACAACTGGGATCGCAATGCGCCGCTGCCGGAGACGCCGCAAGCCGTCATTTCATGGAATGATGCGCGTGAAACCGTGCTTTCGGCCTATAGCGGCTTTGCCCCCGAGATGGCCGATATTGCGCGCCGGTTCTTCGACAAGAACTGGATCGACGCACCGACACGGCCGGGCAAATCACCAGGCGCCTTCGCTCATCCGACCGTCCCTTCGGCTCATCCCTATGTACTTCTCAACTATATGGGCAAGCCGCGTGACGTGATGACCCTTGCCCATGAACTTGGGCATGGCGTGCACCAGGTCCTCGCCGGCGACCAAGGCGCCCTGATGGCCTCGACGCCGCTGACGCTTGCCGAGACCGCGTCGGTTTTCGGCGAGATGCTGACGTTCCGTTCGCTCCTCGAGCAGACGCGCGACAAGCGCGAGCGCAAGGCGATGTTGGCGCAGAAGGCCGAAGACATGATCAATACGGTCGTGCGACAGATCGCCTTCTATCAGTTCGAGCGCCGCGTCCACACCGAACGCATGGAGGGCGAGTTGACCTCGGACCGCATCGGCGAGATCTGGCTGGACGTGCAAAAGGAGAGCCTTGGATCGGCGGTCCATTTTGGCCCGGGTTATGAAACCTTCTGGACCTATATTCCGCATTTCATCCATTCGCCGTTCTATGTCTACGCCTATGCATTTGGCGATTGTCTGGTGAATTCGCTCTATGCGGTTTACCAGAACGCGGACGCAGGCTTTCAGCAGAAATATTTCGATATGCTGAAAGCGGGCGGCACCAAGCATCATTCCGAATTGCTGGCGCCATTTGGCCTCGATGCGACGGACCCCGCATTCTGGCAAAAGGGCCTTTCGGTGATCGAAGGCATCATTGACGAACTTGAAGCCATGGACGGCGATTGATGGATGCGGAATATGCGTACCGGTCTCCGGCCCACACCCCTTATGACGGTTCTGCGCAGCCGTTCACCATCGGGTTGCAGCAACTCGACCATAAAGACTGGATCGAAATCGACGATCATCTTCTCGCCTACCTTGCCGAAAAGCAGCGCTTGTTTGCGCGCTACGGCGAGAAGATTTTCGTTGAAGAGGAAGGGACCGACCAGGGCCAGAAGGAGGTTTTCGACCTCCTGACCAGTCACCTGCTCGAGAACTATCCCGCCGAATACGCGCGCAAAGGCGATGCAATCGTCATTTCCGGTCGGGACGAGCCGGTTCCGATCGGCGAGGCTGCAACACCCTTCCTGCACCGCGCGGCCAGCCTCGTACAGGAAGACCTCGTGCTGATGCGCAAGGATCAGCATCGCGGTTGGCACCTCGGTGCAGCTTCGCTATCGTTCCCTTCATCATGGACGCTCCGCGAAAAGTTCGGCCGCTCGATGGACAAAATTCACGCGCCAGTCCCAGATTTCGGTGCGGGGACACGCAACGCGGGCCTTATCGTGCGCATGTTCGACAACCTGCGCCCGGATCGATCCGTCTGGCGCATGAACTGGTCGCTTCAGCCGGATGGCGACCTCTACCACCCGCTCGCAAGTCATGAGAAGGGCGCGCTCTATACTGACGACGATATTGCCGCCCGGAGTTTTGTTCGCGTGGAGC
>NZ_JBBNAM010000227.1:0-45512 GCF_037994425.1 Phyllobacterium sp. | reverse complement strand
GCTGCATCGAGCCGCGCAATTGCGCTTCAAGGGTTTCGAGTGTGCGGTTGAGGCTGTCGAGCGACGTCGCATCGCGGCGTGCGCGGTTCACATTGACCTGTTCCATTAAAGACCTTTGGTTTGTCATGGATGTCTGCTGCCCGAGTTGACGCGCCAGCCTTGTGGCGCTTCCAGATTCGACTGGGCGGAGAAAGGTGGATTCGGTCTGCCGAAAAGCGAATGCGCCGCAAGGACGATCATTCGGGCCAATTCGGAAAGCCGGGACCTTCGCCCCACACAGTCCGACAAGCCGTGAAAAACCAACCACACATAGACACGGATCACCGACACAATGACATTGGCGAAACGTGGTAAACAACTCGTTAAGATGAAGGCCCGAATGGTTAAAAATCTACGTGGCTAACGATGCTGCGGTCGCCGGAACGCGCCGAGTGGGGGATCGGACCCTATCAGGTCAAGTCTTGGCACTGCTTGTGAACTTCGGCAAACTTTGACGTTTACGGAAACGTCAAAGTTTGCTAGACAGAGGTGAAATCTGCCGGTACCGCGTTCGAGTACCGCTTCTGCTCGTTTAAGTTTTGGAGGGAACCTGATGCCGAGTTATCGCGCGCCTGTTGAAGATACGTTGTTTGTCCTGAACGACGTGTTGGGTTTTGAACGCTACAACAACCTTCCGGGGTTTGCCGACGTATCGCCGGATATACTTGCAGCGATCCTTGGCGAAGGCGCGAAACTTGCCGAGAACACGCTTTTCCCGGTGAACCAGGTTGGCGATCATGAAGGATGCGTGCGGCACGATGACGGCTCGGTCACAACGCCAAAAGGCTTCAAACAGGCCTTCGATGCCTATCGCGAGGGTGGTTGGGTTGGACTTGCCGTGCCGCAGGAATTCGGCGGGCAAGGGCTTCCCTATGCACTGCATGTCGCTGCGGGCGAATACATGGCGTCGGCCAACATGGCGCTGGTCATGTATCCTGGCCTCACTCAGGGCGCGATCGCCGCGATCCTCACACATGGAACGGACGAGCAGAAGCAGGCCTACCTTCCCAAGATGACGGATGGCGTCTGGACCGGTACGATGAACCTGACCGAACCACATTGCGGGACGGATCTCGGTCTCCTGCGTACTAAGGCCGTCCCAAATAGTGATGGTTCGTACAGGATTTCCGGACAGAAGATATTCATCTCCGCCGGCGAACACGACATGGCGGAGAACATTGTTCACTTGGTCCTCGCCCGTATCGAAGGTGCGCCAGAAGGCGTGAAGGGCATCTCGCTGTTCATCGTGCCGAAGTTCAACCTGGATGCGAACGGCAACCCGGGCGAGCGTAACGGTGTTTCCTGTGGTTCCATCGAAGAGAAGATGGGTATTCACGGCAACTCGACCTGCGTCATGAATTATGACGAAGCGATCGGGTACCTCCTTGGCGGCGAAAACAAGGGCCTGCGCGCCATGTTCACGATGATGAACGAGGCCAGGCTTGGCGTTGCGCTGCAGGGCCTGTCGATCGGTGAAGTGGCCTACCAGAACGCGGCGATCTACGCCCGCGACCGCATTCAAGGACGCGCGCTAGCCGGACCGAAGGAACCGGACAAGAAAGCCGACCCGATCATCGTCCACCCTGATATCCGCCGCATCCTTCTGACGATTAGGTCATTCAACGAAGCCGGACGTGCCTTCATTCTCTGGTCGGCGCTCAAGTCCGACGTTGCGCATCGCTCCGGCGACGAGGCCGAGAAGCAGCTTGCCGATGACATGCTCGGCCTGATGACCCCTGTCCTGAAAGGCGTGCTTACCGACAAGGGCTTCGAACATGCCTGCATGGCGCAGCAAGTCTTTGGCGGCCACGGCTATATCGAAGAACATGGCATGAGCCAGTATGTACGCGACGCGCGCATCGCCATGATCTACGAAGGGGCGAACGGCATCCAGGCCATGGACCTTGTGGGACGCAAGCTCGGCCTCAATGGCGGGCGTGCCGTCATGGCATTCTTCAAGGAAGTAGGTGACTTCTGCGAGGAAAATCGCAGCGATGAGAAGCTTTCCTTTTATACGAAGCATTTGAAGAAGGGTCTGAACGACCTTCAGGCCGCTTCCATGTGGCTGATGCAGAATGGCATGGCCAACCCAGACAATGCCGGCGCCGCCTCGACCGACTATATGCATCTATTCGGGCTCGTCAGTCTCGGCTACATGTGGGCCCGCATGGCGAAGGCGTCGCATGCGAAACTGGCGGAAGGCACCGAAAACAAAGCGTTCTTCGAGACCAAGTTGGTCACCGGCAAGTTCTTCATGGAGCGCGTCATGCCGGAAACCGCGGCGCATCTCGCCCGCATCCAGACGGGCGCAGACACGATGATGGCGCTGCCTGCCGAAGCATTCTAAGCTGCCAAGCAAGCGATATTCCGAGCCGCGTCCTCGCGGCTCCTGTAACCGAACTCGGGAGGTTAGTTATGGGTCTGCGACCGGAAGAAGTATTGGGTGTTCCGAAGCCTGCGTGGAAGACCGACGATGTCGTGATGCTGGAAGACATGGCCACGAAGTTCCTCGAGGCCGAGGTCCTGCCGCACTACGACCGTTTCGAGAAGCAGGAAATATTCGACCGTTCCGTGTGGGAACTCGCCGGCGAGAACGGATTGCTCTGCGCTTCAATGCCGGAGGAGTATGGCGGCGCCGGCGGCACCTACGCGCATGAAAGTGCAATTCTCGAGGCAATCAGCCATGTGGGCACCGACGGGTTTGGCATCGCCCTCCACAATTCCATCGTTGCTCCCTATATCCTCCATTATGGATCGGAAGAGCAGAAGCGGAAGTGGTTGCCGAAGATGGCGACCGGAGAGCTCATCGGCGCCATCGCCATGACTGAGCCAGGGGCGGGGTCCGACCTTCAGGGGGTCAAGACCAGCGCCAAGAAGGATGGCAACCACTACGTCATCAATGGATCGAAGACGTTCATTACCAATGGCCAGCTTGCCAACCTGATTATCGTCGTCACTAAGACCGATCCGTCGCAAGGCGCCAAGGGCACGTCACTTATCGTGGTCGAAACAGATGGTCAGGAGGGTTTCCAGCGCGGCCGCAATCTCGACAAGGTCGGCTTGAAGTCGAACGATACGTCAGAGCTTTTCTTCAACGATGTGCGCGTCCCGACCTCCAACCTTCTCGGAACCGAGGAGGGCCAGGGCTTCGTCCAGCTCATGCAGCAATTGCCGCAGGAACGCTTGCAGATCGGCGGCTCGGCAATTGCCATGGCCGAGCGGGCGATTGCGCTGACGATCGACTATGTGAAGGAGCGCAAAGCGTTCGGCAAGGCAGTGATGGATTTCCAGAACACACAGTTCAAGCTGGCGGAACTCAAGACGGAGGCCACGATCGGCCGCATATTCTACAATCACTGCGTTGAACGCCATGTGAATGGCGGGCTCGACCCGTTTACTGCGTCCATGGCCAAATATTGGCTGAGCGACCTGCAGAACAAGGTCGTGGACGAATGCCTGCAGCTGCATGGCGGCTATGGTTACATGAACGAATTCCCGATTGCCCGCATGTTCCGCGACGCACGCGTCCAGCGGATTTATGGCGGCACCAATGAAATCATGAAGCTTTTGATCGCCCGCAGCCTATGAGCCGCGGGTTCGAACAGGGAGAATGAAATGACTGAGGCATACATCTACGACCACGTGCGCACTCCGCGCGGCAGAGGCAAGAAGGATGGCAGCTTGCACGAAGTGCCTGCCGTCCGTCTTGGCGCCCACGTTCTTGAGGCGCTGCGGGACCGCAACGGCCTCGACACGGGTCTGGTCGATGACATCATTTATGGTTGCGTCGATCCGGTCGGCGAAGCGGGCGCGGTCATCCCGCGCTCCTCGGCTTTCGAAGCAGGCTACGATTTCAAGGCCCCCGGCATGCAGATATCGCGCTTTTGCGCCTCCGGTCTCGATGCGGTGAACTTCGGCGCCGCGAAGATTGCTCAAGGTGCAGACGATATTGTCATCGCGGGCGGCGTCGAATCCATGTCGCGTGTCGGCATGGGCATGTCGGGCGGCGCCTGGTACATGGACCCGTCGGTTGGGCTTCCGGGCTATTTCATGCCCCAGGGCGTTTCCGCAGACTTGATTGCCACCAAATACGGCTTCAGCCGGGATGATGTCGACGCCTATGCCGTCGAGAGCCAGAAGCGTGCCGGTGAGGCCTGGAAGAACGGCTATTTCAAGAATTCGGTGCTCGAGATCAAGGATCTGAACGGGCTGACCATACTCGACCATGACGAGCACATGCGTCCGTCGACGGACATGCAGGCCCTTGCTGCGCTCAACCCTTCCTTCGTCATGCCGGGTGAGATGGGCGGGTTCAATGCGGTGGGCATTCAGGCGCATCCCGAAGTTGAGACCATCAATCACGTGCATCATGCCGGCAATTCCTCCGGAATCGTCGATGGCGCGGCCGGCGTCCTCCTCGGCTCGAAAAGCGCCGGCAAGACGCTTGGCCGCAAGCCGCGCGCCCGTATCCGCGCCTTTGCCAATATCGGTTCCGATCCTGCATTGATGCTGACCGGACCGGTTGACGTGACGCAAAAGCTTCTGAAGCGGGCCAAGATGAAGATCTCGGATATCAACCTCTTCGAACTCAATGAAGCCTTCGCCGCGGTCGTGCTGCGCTACATGCAGGCGTTCGATATTCCGCGCGACAAAATCAACGTCAACGGCGGCGCGATCGCCATGGGCCACCCGCTCGGCGCGACCGGCGCAATGATTCTCGGCACGGTTCTCGACGAACTGGAGCGCCGCGATCTCAACGTTGCGCTCGTGACCCTGTGCATCGGTGCGGGCATGGGCACCGCAACCATTATCGAACGCGTCTGAGGGAGAACGGACTTATGAGCTATACGAACTTCAAATTCGACGTCGACGCGGACGGCATCGCACTTGTCACCTGGGACATGCCCGGCAAGTCGATGAATATTTTCACCGAAGAGGTGATGAAGGAACTCGATCAGATCGTGGATCGCGTGACCAAAGACGAGGCTATCAAGGGTGCCGTCATTGCGTCCGGCAAGGACACCTTCTCCGGCGGCGCCGATCTCACCATGCTCAAGCGCATGTTCCAGATGTTCCAGGCCGAAAAGGCCAGAGACCCCAAGAAGGCGGTAGAACTGCTTTTCGAAAACACTGGCAAGATGGGCGGGCTGTTCCGTAAGCTTGAAACCTGTGGCAAGCCTTGGGTGTCGGCGATCAACGGCACCTGCATGGGTGGCGCTTTCGAAATGTCACTTGCCTGCCATGGACGCGTCGTATCCGACGATCCGTCGGTCAAGATGGCCCTGCCGGAAGTCAAGGTCGGAATTTTCCCGGGCGCTGGCGGCACGCAGCGTGTCCCGCGGCTGACCAACCAGCAGGACGCCCTGCAGATGATGACAACGGGCACCAGCCTGAACGCTTCACGCGCCAAGGCCATGGGATTGGTGCATGAGATCGTTCCGGCCAAGAAGCTTGTTGAGGCGGCCAAGAAGATGATCAAGGCCGGCCTGAAGCCGGTTCAGCCCTGGGACGAAAAAGGGTTCAAGCTTCCGGGCGGCGCGATTTATTCACCCGCTGGCGCCAATCTCTGGCCTGCGGCGACCGCGATCCTTCGCCGCGAGACCTACGGCAATTATCCTGGCGCAGCCTCGATCCTCAAGGCCGTCTACGAGGGACTGCTCGTCCCGTTCGACACCGCTCTGAAGATCGAGCAGCGTTATTTCACCAAGATCCTGCAGACGACGGAAGCCGGCATGATGATCCGGTCGCTGTTCGTCTCGTTGCAGGAACTGAACAAGGGTGCGCGGCGCCCGGCCGAAGTGAAGCCCACCAAGTTCAAGAAGATCGGCGTCGTCGGTGCCGGCTTCATGGGTGCTGGCATTGCCTATGTAACCGCAAAGTCCGGCATTCCAGTGGTCCTCCTCGACCAGAGCCTTGAGACCGCGGAAAAGGGCAAGGCCCATTCGGCGGAGTTGATCAGCAAGGAGATGCAGAGGGGCAAAGCGACGGCCGAGGACAAGGAGAGACTGCTTGGCCTCATCACGCCGTCTTCCGATTATGCCGATCTTGAGGGTGCCGACCTCGTCATCGAGGCGGTGTTCGAAGATCGGGAAGTCAAGCGCGTCGTCACCGAGAAGGCGGAGGCTGTCCTGAAGCCTGCCGCCGTTTTCGCCTCGAATACCTCGACGCTGCCGATCACCGGGCTCGCCAAGGTATCGCAGCGACCGAAGAATTTCGTCGGTATCCATTTCTTCTCGCCGGTCGACAAGATGATGCTGGTCGAAGTTATTCTCGGCAAGAAGACCTCCGAAAAGGCGCTTGCGGTGGCACTCGATTACGTTCGTGCGATCAAGAAGACGCCCATCGTGGTTAACGACACCCGTGGCTTCTATGTTAATCGTTGTGTCCTGCGCTACATGGCGGAGGCCTATAATATGCTCATCGAGGGCGTGCCGCCGGCGATGATCGAGAACGTAGCTCGCATGGCCGGCATGCCGGTCGGACCGCTGGCGCTCAACGATGAAACGGCGATCGATCTGTCACAGAAGATCCTGAAGGCGACGCTCGCCGATCTGGGTCCGAAGGCCATCGATCCCCGCCATGTCGAATTGGTCAACACTTTGGTCGACAAGTATGACCGTCGCGGTCGCAAGAATGGCAAGGGCTTCTACGATTATCCGGCGAAGCCCGCCAAGAAGCAGTTGTGGCCGGAGCTGAAGACGCTCTATCCGCAGCAGGATCCGGACAAGATTGATGTCGAGGTACTGAAGCAACGTTTCCTCTTCGCGATCGCGCTGGAGGCTGCCCGCGTCATGGAAGAGGGCATCGTCACCGACCCGCGTGAAGCCGATGTCGGATCTATCCTCGCTTTTGGGTTCGCTCCCTACACCGGCGGTACGCTGTCATACATCGACGGAATGGGCGTCGCACAGTTCGTCGATATCGCCAAGGGATTGCAGCGCAAATACGGCGCACAGTTCAAGGCGCCAAAGCTCCTCCTCGATATGGCCGAAAAGGGCGAGACCTTTTATGAAAGGTTCAATCCCTACCCGGTCGAGGAGAAAAAGCAGGCTGCTTGATGAACCCCTGGGACTCGTAAGAAAAGTGGGCACGTCGTGCCCACTTTTCTTTGGATAATAAGAAAGTTTTCCGTAATTCCCCTCGACTTTTCCAAAATTCCTTCTTAAAACACTTGCGAAGGTATTTTTTCCTTTTATCCGAGCTGAAACATGTTCTCACATGACCGCATCTGGGCGGCCATAGACGCATTGGCAGAACGCCATTCCCTTTCCGTTTCAGGATTGGCGAAGCGGGCTGGACTCGATCCAACGACATTCAACAAATCAAAGCGCTTCGCGGTTGATGGACGGGCCCGCTGGCCCTCGACCGAATCCCTTGCAAAGATCATGGAAGCCACCGGGGCCTCGCTCGACGAGTTCATGATGCTGGTAGTCGGTAAGGCCACGCGCGCAGGCGGCACTGCGCTCCGTTCGATCCCGCTGCTCGGCTTCGCGCAGGCCGGTGCCGGTGGCTTTTTCGACGATGGCGGCTTTCCTGTGGGACAGGGATGGGACGTTGTCGAGTTTCCCGTGGGCTCCGGCGATTCCGTCTATGCGCTGGAAGTATCGGGTGACTCGATGCTGCCGCTTTATCGGGACGGCGATACCATCATCGTCGCGCCTGGTGCTGCGGTCCGGCGCGGCGATCGTGTCGTCGTGCGCACCAAGGACGGCGAAGTCATGGCAAAGATTCTCGCTCGGCAGACCCCGCGCACCATCGAACTGCAATCGATGAATCCGGAACATCCCAATCGCACCTTTGACGCGGTTCATATCGATTGGATCGCCAGGATCCTGTGGGCAAGCCAGTAGGACTCATCCGCATGCGTAAGTTGCCGCTTTATGTCCTTACGGTTCTGGTCGCCATCGCACTTATCTACGCCTTCATTGCACCTTTTAACGGCGCGCTAGAGCCCCCGGCTGCGACTGGTGATGAGCCAACGGTAACGACCGAGAATTTCGAACTGCCCGAGGAAATGCAGAATGGGCAAAACGATACGGCCAGCAATGCGCCGGACGAACCCAAGGCAGCGCCTAAGGCTGCGCGCACGGTCAAGCCGGATCTGATGTCGCCATCGATCGGTGAAGCAACGCCTTTGCAACGGGTCGCGCCGCGCCAACCCTTGAGCGAACTCGGCCAGGCATCGCCGCCTAAACCACCAGCACCGCCGGAAGCGCCAACGCCGCTCCCGCCACCACCACCGCCCGTCCCAGTCGACGATACGGCCAAGCCAACCTTGCTCTACCGCCCCATCGCGATCGCGGCCGGTTCCCTCGAGGTCTCAGGCTATCGCATTGCGCTTGATGGCATCGAACAGGTAAATCCGGTCGAGACGTGCACGACTGATGGCGTTACATGGCCGTGCGGCATGGCGGCCCGTACCGCATTTCGCAACTGGTTGCGCCAGCGCGCCGTCGAGTGTGACGTGCCGGGTCAACCGACAGAAGCGGTCATTGCGACGCAATGCAGGCTCGGTGGTACTGATCTCGCCCAGTGGCTCGTCGAGAATGGCTGGGCCCGTGCCAAGGACGGCTCACCGCGGGTGGAGACGATGAAGAAGGCGGAGGAGGCAAAGCTCGGCATATTCGGCAGTCCACCGCCCGCGCTGCCGACTACGCAGGAACTGCCAGTGCCGGCGTTCATAGATAATGTACCATCCGAAGAACTGACGCCGGCTCCAGCGCCGCTACCTCCGCCCGTCCCGGATGCACCATTCCCGCCGCGGCCCCAGTAAGGGCATACTCTTGCGGTCACCTTTCGGCTGCGTGGTGAGGAGCGATACAGGCTACCATGCCAGCCACCATCACCCCTCGTGACAAACAGCCTCGATATTGTGTCCATCAGGATCGCGAACGAAGGCACCATAATAGTTAGGATGGTAGTGCGGGCGCAGGCCGGGTGCGCCATTGTCGGTACCGCCGGCCGCAATTCCGGCCTTGTAGAAGGCGTCGACGATGTCCCGGCTGCCCACACGGAAAGCAACGTGGATCGATGGCTTGTTGGGACCGCCGCTGGCGATCCAGAAATCCGGTTTGCCGCCTTCACCGAAGCCTGCAACGTCGGCGCTTCCGGTCACCGAAGCCGGAAATTCCAGGATCAGGTCATAGTTGATGGAGGCAAGCGCCTGGCGATAGAACGCCTTGCTCTTTTCGAAATCGCTGACTGAAACGCCGGTGTGATCAAGCATCGAAGCCTCCCTCTGGTTTCATCCCAAACTAGGATAGTTCGCCGGCCAGGGCTTTTGCAATGAGGGCCTGCGTCTCCGCAATACCGTAGAGTGCCACGAAAGAGCCAAAGCGCGGGCCGCGCTCCTGGCCGATCAGCACCTCGTAGAGCATCTGGAAGAATGAAATGGAAACACCCGGGCCGCCTTCCGGGCTCTTCTTCGTATGATCCTGATACCGCTCGATACTGCGGGCCACATCGAGAATGGCATTCTGGATATCGTTGCCGTCGGCATCGCTGGGAAGGATTGCGAGCTTCTTTTCCATCGCCTCGAGTGCAACGCGTTCCACCTCGTCCGGTGCGCGGAACTTCTTGGTCGGCCTGACGAAATCGTTGAAGTAGCGGATCGCGTAACCGACCAGCGCGTCGAGTTCCGGATTGTTTTCGGGCGTCACATCCTTTGCATGGCGCCAAATGAACCCCCAGAGAACGCTGCTGTTCTCGGCATTGGAGGCGCTGACAAGGTTTAGGAGGAGCGCGAAGGGGACGGGCATTTCCACGGCTGGGGGATTGCCATCGTGGAGGTGCCAGACGGGGTTGTTCAACCGGTCTTTCCAGGACTGGCGTCCATAGGCCGAAAGATAGGTGAAGTATTCGTCGACCGCCTTGGGGATGACGTCGAAATAGAGCCGCTTTGCCGTGCGCGGCTTCTGGAACATGTAGAGGCCAAGACTTTCGGTTGGCGCGTATGTCAACCACTCGTCGATGCTGAGGCCATTGCCCTTCGACTTCGAAATTTTCTGGCCGACCTCATCGAGGAACAGTTCATAGACGAAGTGCTCAGGAGCAAGACCGCCCAATATCTCGCAGATGCGGTCGTAGATGATCGCATTTGTCTGGTGGTCCTTGCCAAACATCTCGAAATCAACGCCGAGCGCCGCCCAGCGCATGCCGAAGTCGGGCTTCCACTGCAATTTGACGTTGCCGCCGGTCACGGGCAGCGTGGTCTCGACACCATTCTCGTCATCAAAGGTGATAGTGCCGTTCGTCGCGTCGATCTTCTTCATCGGCACGTAGAGCACTCGGCCGCTCGTCGGCGAAATCGGCAAGAACGGACTGTAGGTTGCCTGGCGCTCCTCACCGAGCGTCGGCAACATGACCTTCATGATGTCGTCGTAGCGCTCGGCGGCGCGCAGCAGGACCTCATCGAAGCGGCCGGACTTGTAGTATTCAGTTGCGCTCGCGAACTCGTACTCGAATCCGAATGTATCGAGGAATCGGCACAGCATGACATTGTTGTGGTCGGCGAAACTCTTGTAGTCGCCACCGAACGGGTTGGGTACCGCGGAAAGCGGCTTGTGCAGGTGCGGCGTGAGGAATGAAGCATCCGGCACATTGTCGGGGATCTTGCGCATGCCATCCATGTCGTCGGAAAAGCACAGCAGCTTCGTCTTGACCTTATCGCCGGTCAAAACCCGGAAAGCGTGACGCACCATCGATGTGCGCGCCACCTCACCGAAGGTGCCGATATGCGGCAGGCCGGACGGCCCATAACCCGTCTCAAACAGCACTGTTTCAGGAAAGTCGGACTTCGCGTAGCGTTTGATGATCTTCTGCGCCTCTTCGAAGGGCCATGCTTTGGCCTCCGCTGCCGCCGCGATCAACTCGGGGGTCAGTTCGATTTCGGTGTTTGGGCGCGAGGTCATTCGTTCTTCCTGTTTATCCTGCGATTTGTTGAAACGCTCTACGGCCACGGGTCGCTCGCGTCAATTGCGCTGGCGGCGCACAGGCGCATTCGCCAATGATTTTGGGCATAACAGATTAATAGAAGTCCACGGGGAAATAGCGCAAATAAAGTTCGGATGTGATGCCTTTCTCCTCGATGGCCTTCAGAGCGAAGTCGAATGCATCGACGAGCTTGCTGTTTTCGAGCGTCGTCGCGATCATCATGCCGTCCCCCAAAAATTGCGGCGCAATATAGGGGCCTCCAACAAAGGCGCAACAACTCTTCGCCTCCGGGCTGCCGATCCAGAAGGACAGGTCAGACCCGTCCCCGAACACGACATCAATCTTCTTTTCCTGCAAATCCTTGAACATGAGTTCGCGTGTCGGAAAACCCACCCAATGAGCGTTCGGAAAATAGTCGGCAAAGATTGCCTGATGGACCGAACCCGCAATCACGCCGACGGTCTTCTCGCTGACCGTTTTTGCAAGAGGTTCCGGGAATGTGGTTTCCTTCAATGCCATGAACCGGGCAGGCAGGCGTATATAGGGGGCCGTAAAGGCAAACTTCTCTCGCAGCGCCGCCGTTGGTTTCAGCCCGGCGATGATCGCTTCGGCTTCGCCGCTCTCAAGCGTCGGCTCCAATTCGTTCCAGGGACGTGCCTCAATCTGGCAGATCGCCGTTACGCCGAGCTCGTTGCAGATAGCCCGCGCAAGATCGACGTTGAAACCCGAGATACGCCCGGTGGCATCCACGAAATTGAACGGCGGATAGTCGACCGTGGTTACGAAGCGAATGCGCTCGACGGTTGAAAGGTCGGGCTTCGCAACATGCTCCCGCCCGTCCCAATAATGTGGAAAGTCGGATCCGTTCGCCAAACCTGGCAGTGCTGCAACGATAAAAGCGGCAATAAGCGAAGCGACGATCCGGAAATGCATGGGATACCATGATGTGAGTGATTTGCTCCAACCTAACACGAGCGCAACATTTGCGACAGTGCAGATGGAGCCATGGGCTCTAAACGCGGTGCTCGTTATTCTTGACTTTGCAAGTTAATTAGCATGGTATAGAAAAGTAACAATGCAAGTTATACTACCATAAGTGTATTTTATTTCGTAAATTTCAATCTGAAATTGAAAGATTTAGTCATGGTATTATTGAGTGCATTCCGAATACTCCGACGAATATGGAATTTCATCGCTGCTTGTTCTGCCGTTGTGTAGGACAATCAGCACATGTGCGAAAGTGAAGCTGCGCTCGCTGCCCGCCTCTGTCAGACGGGAATGTCGAAAGATGCCATCGTATCCGCTTTCCGCGCGTCCATTTGCAACGGTACATCGCTCATCGACGAGCTCGCGGCATCAGGCGCCACGGATGAGGCGATTGCCCGCGCCATTGCTGCCGAACTGGGATTGGCGTTTGCGTCTCTGCCAGAGGGAGCGACGATCGTTGCAAGTTCGGCAGCCTACCTCGCGGGCCCCAGCCACACGCGCCAGCTGACGGTCGTGACCACCGAGCGCGAACTCCTTTATTTCCTGGCGCCAACCATGGCAAATGTTAGCGAGTTGAAAAAAATAATGTCACGCAATCCCGACGCGAAATCAGGGCTAAGGATAACGACGCTCCCCCAACTCCTCGACTATATCCGTTCATACCACGGGTCCGAGCTTATGGAGAATTGCGTGCACAGGATCGACGGCATGGAGCCGGAGCGAAGCTCTCGTGTTGTCCTCAGTGGAAATCAGGGCATGGTTGTAGGGGCTGCGGCCAGCTTCATCCTGCTTGGACTAACCTTCCACCTTCATGAACTTTGGAGAGCCTATCACTTTGCTTCTTTGATGTTCTTTTTTGCGTGTATCGTGCTTCGGTTCATGGCGATGTTAAGGGCAAAGTACCCCAGCCCAAAATCCATACACGTCCCCCAACGACGATCGACCTATCCGTTCTATAGTGTGATGATCGCACTCTACAAGGAGGCGGCGGTCGTGCCCCAGCTGACTCTCGCTATGCAAAAGCTCAATTGGCCAAGATCAAGGCTCGAAGTGCTTTTTCTCTGCGAGGCTGACGACGCGGAAACTTTAAAGGCATTCGAGAAACAGTCGCTTCCGCATGGCTTCAAAGTGGTCCCTGTACCGAATATCGGTCCCCGCACCAAACCGAAGGCACTCAATTATGGACTGCAATTGTCAAGGGGCGAATTTATCGTGGTTTACGATGCGGAGGATCGTCCGCATCCGGACCAGTTGATTGAAGCATGGCAGCGGTTTGAGGTATCCGAGAGCAAGCTTGCATGCCTCCAGGCGCCGCTCGTTGTCTCGAATGCCAGCGCCTGCCTGCTATCGCGCCTTTTCGCATTCGAGTACGCAGTCCATTTCGCAGGCATGCTCCCCTGGCTCGCCGGCCACCGCTTCATTCTGCCCCTTGGTGGAAGCTCCAATCATTTCCGGCGTGCATGCCTCGACGCGGCGGGTGGCTGGGATCCGTTCAACGTCACGGAAGATGCAGAACTCGGGGCACGGCTCGCGCGCTGCGGGTACGACGTGGGCGTCATATCGCGACCGACATTAGAGGATGCTCCGACATGCGTTGACCCCTGGCTGCGCCAAAGAACACGATGGATAAAAGGCTGGGTACACACCTGGCTTGTCGAGATGCGCAATCCGGCCGCGTTCCTGCGTGACGTGGGCGTGCGACGGTTCATTTATTCCAGACCCTTGTGATGGGAATTGTCGTCTCGTCCTTGGTGTACCCGTTCATGTTGCTCTGGATCGGGTTTGGCGTCGGCCATGTCATCTTGGGCCAGACTGTCAGCGTGAATTATCCATTGCTGGCGATCGATTGCATAAATGTCGTATTGGGCTTTCTCTCCTTTCACGGGCTCGGTAGAAGCACCGCTGCGGGGAGAGAAATCGCGGCGCCCGTGCTTCGCTGGCTGCCGATTTACTGGCTCCTTATCGCCGCTGCGGCATGGCGCGCGCTATGGCAACTGCACTCGGCTCCATTCCTTTGGGAGAAAACGCCGCATAGTCCCGCAGAAGGGTTACCGTCGACTGCGGCGCTCCAGGCCGACGGTCGCGTTCACAGGAATTCGTGGCCGGAGCCGATGATAAGCGCATCCTCATTGCCGATCACGTCAAGGTCTCGCCCCTTGTAGGGCAAGCTCAGGAGAATTCGCCGGATGACGGCTATGCGTGCACGCCGCTTGTCGTTGGCCCTGACAATTGTCCACGGCGCGTAGGCCGTGTGGGTGCGAGCCAGCATTTCGTCGCGCGCCTTGGTATAGTCATCCCACCGTTTTGCACCTTCTATATCGATGGGCGAGAACTTCCAGTTCTTCAGCGGGCTGTGCCTGCGGTCATGAAACCGCTTCAACTGCATGAGCTGACCGAGATCGAGCCAGAACTTGAAGAAGTGAATGCCGTCCGCCACAACAAGGCGTTCAAATCCCGGTACTTCTTCCAGAAAGGATTCATGTTGTTCGGGCGTGCAAAATCCAAGCACCTTCTCGACGCCCGCCCTGTTGTACCAGGAGCGATCGAACGTGACGAACTCGCCGGTTGTCGGGAAATGCGAGACATATCGTTGGAAGTACCATTGCCCTCGCTCGGTCTCGCTCGGTTTTGGCAAGGCGACGTTGCGGGCGGTGCGCGGATTCATGTATTGGCGGAGCGTGAAGATCGTACCGCCCTTGCCGGCAGCATCACGCCCCTCAAACAGGCATACGACACGATTGCCGGTGTCCTGGAGCCAGTACTGCATCTTGACGAGCTCAATCTGCAGCTGGTCGACCGTCTTGGCATATTCATCGCTGGGCAGTTTGTCGCGATAAGGATAGCCCCCTGATGCGAGATCGCCATCATCGATCCAGTCCGGCAGCTTGGGGTCGTCGATGTTGAAAGTGCGTTTCTTGCCGTTGATCTTGAGTTTGAGTGTTGTGTCGCCCGATACAGGTTTGTCGGTATTCTTTTTCGAATCTTTACCCACAGCAATCGTCCTCAATTGACACAATGGCATGTTATTGAGAGAGCGTTGTATCGTCCAGAGCCAAAAAAAGGACGCCGGGCCAGGAGTTTAGTGCATGAGCATTTTGGGGCAGGAGGGCCGTACGTTTCGTCAGAAGGCTGTGGAGCGGGTAATCCAGGCGCGCTTCGTGTTGGGCGCTGCCGCGTTCGTTACAGCCCTCGTCCTCAGTACCCAGGCGTCGTGGTGGCTCAGCTTTGCCATTCTCATGCTCGTTCTTCTTGCCGTCGTCGCCCTTTCGGCGACGTTGCCGCGAAGCGATGTTCCGGCCGCTTCTCCCGCCAGCGACGCCGCAATTTTCCGCCTCTCGGGTCAGCAACTTGCCGCCCAGCTGCCGGATCCGCTCATCATTTTCGACCATGGAGGCACGATCCTTTACGTCAATCCCATTGCCAACGGCGCTTTCGGACCCATGTCGCGCGGCGGTGCCTTGCTCCTGCATTTCCGTGCACCTGAGTTGCAGACGTTGGTCCAATCCGTCATTGCGGATGGTGTGGCGCGATCGGTGGATTATGCGGAACGTGTCCCGGTAGAGCGGTGGTATCGCGCCACCGTTCTCCTTCTTGACCAGATCGGCGGCAAGGACCGCCAGTATCTTCTTTCATTCAGGGATCAGACTGAGGCCCATCGGTTGGAACGGATGCGCAGCGACTTCATCGCCAACGCAAGCCATGAGCTGCGCACACCGCTTGCCTCGCTGACGGGATTCATCGAGACTTTGCGCGGGCCGGCCCGCAATGACGAGGCAGCGCGCGAAAACTTCCTTGAGATCATGCAAAAGCAGGCCGAGCGTATGGCGCGTCTCATCGATGATCTGCTGTCGCTGTCCCGTATCGAAATGAAGGCACATATAGCGGTCAAGGACCAGATTGACCTGACGACGGTGATCAATCATGTGGTGGATTCTCTGCGACCGCTCGCAGATGATCTTGGCGTCGAAATTGAACGCAAGATCGATCCGGAGCCCGTCATCGTGTTGGGCGACAGGGATGAACTGACGCAGGTTTTCCAGAACCTCGTCGAAAACGCCCTGAAATATGGCCAGTCGGGCAAGCGGATCATCGTCGAACTCAAGCGGAGCGATGAAGGTATCAAGGCGATGGTCCAGGATTTCGGTCCCGGTATCCCTGACGAGCATATTCCGCGGCTCACTGAACGCTTCTATCGCATCAACCTGGAAACCAGTAGGGCCCAGAAGGGCACCGGCCTCGGACTTGCGATCGTCAAGCACATCCTTACGCGGCACCGCGCGCGCCTTGTGGTTCGCTCGCGCGTTGGCGAGGGCTCGACGTTCACCGTCGTCTTCGGTCCACAGAAAGCCTGAGACAAACAAAAGGGGCGCCCAAAGGCGCCCCAGTCAGAAGGAGCTGGAAAAAGAAGATCAGCGGATGCGCCTGCGATCAGAGGCCGGCTGATAGGCAAGGCGGGAGTGGTAACCGCAATAGGGGCCGGACTCGCCGACATCATTGCCGCAGAAATTGAAATCTGGCTGCAGCGGGTCACCCACCGGCCATTTGCATGTGCGCTCGTTAAGCTGCACGAGCTCGAGCCGACGCGAAATCGGAACAACGACATCCGTCACCGTTTTCATGACCGGAACGAGTTCAGTACTGTATTCGGTTTGCAGGGCGGTAGCGCCGATGCTGCGGTTGACGACGCGGGCCGACACATGACCCGGCGAACCGCCACTGCGCGAGCCACCGGATGAGCCTGTATTGATCTTTTTGCTACGTGTCTGGGTGGACGTCGTCTTGCCGCGCCCCGACAGTTTCAACCGGTGCACCTTGCCGATGACCGCATTGCGGCTGACACCGCCCAGCTGTGCAGCGATCTGGCTTGCACTCAGACCTTCGGCCCAAAGTTTTTTCAGCTGTTCTACGCGCTCATCTGTCCAGTTCATCGTTTCCTAGCTCCATATGGGGCTTGTTTGTGCAGACTCCGGACTGAATCCTTCCTCGCATCTGGATTGCTCCAGATTGGCTCGATACCATATCTATTCAGATGACGAGGACGCCGTACGAAATCTAGCAATTTCGATTACCAAGTTACAATATGCGATGACTCTGTGACAAGAGTCGGGCGCTGATAGCTGGGTCGCTTTTTTGGGTTTTCCCCAACTTGCGCGACCGACTGTTGCAGAAATGACGAATTGCAGAGTCGCTCGCGAACGTGCCGCGTGATACTCGCCAAAGTTGTAGAGAATGGAATGGTCCGTTTTGCTCCTGCCAGCGACAATTGCGTTTCGAAGTGTTCATTTGACAATTGGGGTTCGAATGACGATATTATCGGCGTATGGCCGCCCCCAAAATGGCATTGTGGGGCGGCTTTTTGATTTCAACACTGCCGTTTCTTATTTGTAATCAGCAGGTTCGGCAAACTGGGTATTGGAGGCCCGAAACGATATGACGGACGCAAACGCGCAACCGCTTTACGACACTTTTGCTCGTGCGGATCTGCGCTTTGAGCGAGGCGAGGGCGTTTGGCTCGTGACAGAGTCCGGCGAGCGCTACCTCGACTTTGCGGCCGGCATCGCGGTCAACTCGCTCGGCCACTCACATCCACATCTGGTTGAGACTCTGAAGAGCCAGGCAGAGAAGTTGTGGCACGTCTCCAATATTTACGAGATCCCGGGCCAGCGCCGTCTCGGTCAGCGGCTTGTCGACAACACATTTGCTGACAAAGTGTTCTTTACCAATTCAGGCGCCGAAGCGCTCGAATGCGCGATCAAGACCGCCCGCCGTTACCACTATGTCAACGGCCATCCCGAACGGTTCCGGATCGTCACCTTTGAGGGTGCCTTTCACGGACGGACTTTGGCGACGATCGCAGCTGGCGGGCAAGAAAAATATCTTGAGGGTTTCGGACCCAAGGTCGAAGGCTTCGATCAGGTGCCGTTCGGCGACGAAAAGGCGCTAAAGGCCGCCATCGGACCTGAAACCGCTGCCATTTTGATCGAGCCGATCCAGGGCGAGGGCGGCGTGCGTCCGGTTCCGGACGAAGATTTGCGCGCCTTGCGCAAACTCTGCGACGACGAGGGAATATTACTGGTCCTCGATGAGGTGCAGACCGGCGTTGGCAGAACTGGCAAGCTTTTCGCCCATGAGTGGTCGGGCGTCAGGCCAGACATCATGGCGGTTGCCAAGGGAATAGGCGGCGGCTTTCCGCTCGGTGCCTGCCTCGCGACCGCTGAAGCCGCAAAAGGCATGACTGCCGGCGTGCACGGAACGACCTATGGCGGTAATCCACTCGCCATGGCTGTTGGTAATGCCGTTTTAGATGTCATCCTTGCGGAAGGCTTCCTCGAACACGTGCAGAAGATTGCCCTGCAGATGAAGCAGGGCCTTGCTTCGATAGTCGATCGTTACCCGGACGTGATTGCCGAAGTGCGTGGACGCGGACTTTTGATAGGGTTGAAGAGCGTCGTGCCCAACACGACGCTGGTGCAGGCATTGCGCGACGAGCATCTTCTGACGGTTGGTGCTGGCGACAATGTCATACGCCTGCTTCCACCACTGGTTGCATCGGAAGAAGAGGCGCGCGAGGCTCTGACGCGGATCGAAACCGCCGCCGAACGCCTTTCCGTTGCAGCCAGGCTGAAGAGTGCATGAGGGAGCCAGCCATGACAATTAAGCAGGACCTCCGCCATTTTACGGACCTTTCAGCGCTTTCCTCAGGCGATCTGCGTACGATCCTTGACGATGCACGTGAGCGCAAAACCCGGCTGAAAGCCGGCAATATCGAAAAGCCATTTGCCGGCAAAGTATTGGCGATGATTTTCGACAAGCCCTCGACCAGAACACGTGTGTCATTTGATGTCGGCATGCGCCAGCTCGGCGGCGAGACCATCATGCTGACCGGTTCGGAAATGCAGCTTGGCCGCAGCGAAACCATTGCCGATACGGCAAAGGTGCTGTCACGTTATGTCGATATCATCATGATGCGCACGACCACGCATGACCGGCTGACCGAAATGGCGCAGAATGCAACTGTCCCCGTCATCAATGCCCTTACCGACGACACGCATCCATGTCAGATCATGGCGGATATCATGACGTTCGAAGAGCATCGCGGTCCCGTTCGGGGTAAGACTTTCGCTTGGACGGGCGATGGCAACAACGTATTGCATTCTCTCGTCGAGGCGGCCGCGCGATTTGATTTCAATCTCAACATCGCGACACCTGATGGCAGCGAACCGAGCAGCAAATATCTCGACTGGGCTCGCGGCGCCGGCGGCAAGATCAAGCTGACCACCGATCCCGTCGCCGCTGTCAAACATGCCGACTGCATCGTTACCGACACCTGGGTATCGATGGGACAGGAAGGCCGCGCTCGCGGCCACAACGTCTTTATGCCCTACCAGGTCAACGATGCATTGATGCAGCATGCCAATCCGGACGCGCTGTTCATGCACTGCCTGCCCGCGCACCGCGGTGAAGAGGTAACCGACTCCGTCATCGATGGACCGCATTCTGTGGTCTTCGATGAGGCGGAGAACCGGTTGCACGCTCAGAAGGCAATTCTCGCATGGTGTCTCGAAGGAGGACGTTCCAGTGTCTGATACCGGAGTTCGCACTGACGAATACATCTTTGCTGGCGACGATGCCGTTGTGCCGTTCCAGGTCGCAGACCTTGATGCACGCGGTCGCGCGGTGCAATTGGGAGCGACCCTCGACGAGATCCTCAATCGTCACGACTATCCGGAGCCGGTCGCTAAGCTTCTGGCCGAAGCTATCGTTTTGACCGTGTTGTTGGGCACGTCCCTGAAATTCGACGGCAAGTTCATCTTTCAGTCGCAGTCGGATGGTCCGGTTGATATGCTGGTCGTCGACTTCCGCACGCCGAATTCCGTGCGCGCCTATGCGCGTTACGATGAGGAGCGCCTGGCGGAAGCGATCGCCGAACGTCGGACCTCCCAGGAAGAGTTGATCGGCAGCGGCACGCTTGCACTGACGGTGGACCAAGGCGAATACACGCAGCGCTACCAGGGCATCGTTGCACTTGACGGCTCCAATCTGGAAGAAATTGCCAAGACCTATTTCCGCCAGTCTGAGCAGATTCCGACCGATGTGCGGCTGTCGGTCGCCAAACTGGTCGAGCGCGGCGCCGATGGAAAGCCGGTGGAACAATGGCGCGCCGGTGGGCTCATCGTTCAATTCCTTCCGGAATCGGAACTGCGCATGCGCCAGCGCGATCTGCCCGCAGGCGACACACCAGACGAGGAAGACGATGCGTTCGTAGAGGACGACGATTGGGCCGAGATCAAGGCGCTCGTTGCGACGATTGAAAGCTCGGAGCTGACCGATCCGCAGGTTGGAGCAGAACGGCTGCTCTATCGGCTTTTCCACGAGCGGGGTGTCCGCGTTTTCGATGCAGTCCGGGTGAATGATGATTGTTCTTGCTCGCGCGAGAAGATCGCCGCCGTCCTGTCAGGCTTCACAGCCGAAGAGATCGAGGACAGTATCGAAGAAGGCAAGATCAGCGTCACCTGCGAGTTCTGCTCGACGCACTACGAGTTTGATCCAGGCGAGTTCCTGCCGAAGAATTGATCCGTACAAGTCTGCCATCAGACCCGCATCGACGCCGTCATTTCATGGACGACGGTAACGGCTATCAGGACGATGACAAAGGCGCCGATGATCAGCCACAAGGGCCAGGTTTTCGGCGACTTTTTCGCGAAGAGGCCGACGACCAGACCAGGGACCAGGACAAGCGCGAGCAATCGGCTTGCGGCATCGGATGCGCTTTTGAAACTCGGCAGGGTATAGCCGAGGAAATAGGCGCCGATCGCAAGTACAAAGGCGATTGCAGAGCAGGTGAGCGCCTTCACATAGGGCGATTGTGTCCGTTCGGTCTCGGCCATCAGTTCAATGTCCGCAATTGATCGGGAAGGTCGAGCGAGAAGGCAGGGATGTCGATGTCGAAGCGCTCGCCCGTGGTGGTCTGCATTGAGTAGCGACCGACCATCACTCCCGACGTCGTCGTGAGCGGACAGCCCGAAGAATATTGGAAGGAATCGCCCGGATCGAGAATGGGCTGCTCGCCGATGACGCCGGGCCCGCGCACCTCCTCCACATGGCCATTGCCATCGGTTATTTTCCAGTATCGGGCGCGCAACTGCACGGTCAGGTCCGATTCATTGGCGATGGTAATCCGGTAGCCCCATACATAGCGATTTTCATCCGGATTGGATTGCTCCTCCAGATAGAATGGCTCGACAGTCACTTCGATATCGCGCGTTGTGGCCTTGTACATACCTGCTCTCGATTTATGTCCCTGATATCGCGACTCAAGACCAATGCGTCAACCATTACTGGCCGTGGATTGAACTAAAACCTTCGTGAGTTTCGATTCTCTTGTTAGGATGGTGAGGCAAAAGGAGCCGGTGATGCTGACCCTGGAGGCCTTCGCTGATTTGGCGCGTTCTTTCCCCGAAAGCACGCAAGGCAGCCATTTCGGCACCACCGATTTTCGCGTGAATGGCAAAATCTTCGCTACGCTGCGCCCGGACAAGCAGCGCGGCGTTCTCATGCTGACGCGCGGGGATCAGGCAATGATCCGTGAAACGTCTGCAGAAATGTTTGAGCCGGTGCCGGGCGGCTGGGGCGAGAAAGGCGCGACCTTCGTCATTCTTGCCACTGCCGAACCCGAGATGGTGCGTCATGCCATAGCCATGGCGTGGCGCAAAGCCGCGCCGAAATCGGTTTCGGCGCGGCACCAGTTTTGAAGGTAGTCTCTAGCGGGACGCGTTGAGCGCCGCATCAAGATCGTCGATCAGGTCATTGACGTCCTCGAGGCCGACGGAAAGGCGCAGCAGGCCATCGGAGATGCCGAGTTCGGCGCGTGCATCGTCGGTGAGGTTCTTGTGCGTTGTCGTGGTCGGATGGGTGATCAGGCTCTTTGAATCGCCGAGATTGTTGGAGATCTGGATGATTTCCAGCGCATTTTCGACGTTGAACGTCGCCTTCTTGCCACCCTTGACCTCGAACGCGATAAGGGTCGATCCACCCGTCATCTGCTTCGCGACGATATCGGCCTGCGGATGGTCGGCACGACCGGGATAAAGCACCTTCGATACGGCCGAATGCCCGGCAAGGAAGTCGGCGATCTTCGCGGCATTGTCGGTCTGCTGGCGCACCCGTACTGCAAGCGTTTCGAGGCCCTTGAGCATCACCCATGAATTGAATGGGCTGAGGCCCGGGCCGGTGTGGCGGAAATATTCATGCAGGTTTTCGTCGACCCACTGCTTGTCGGAGAGGATCATGCCGCCAAGACAGCGACCGTGCCCGTCGATATGTTTGGTCGTCGAGTAGATGACAATGTGGGCGCCGAGTTCGAGCGGCTTCTGGAAGAGCGGTGTTGCAAAGACGTTGTCGACGATCAGCTTGGCGCCCACGGAATTCGCGACCCTTGCGACTGCTGCAATATCGATGACTTCAAGCGTCGGATTGGTCGGGCTTTCGAGGAACATTACTTTGGTGTTCGGGCGGACCGCACTTTCCCAGTTCTCGATCTTCGAGCCGTCGATGAGGGTGAAGTCCACGCCATAGCGGGGCAGCAGCGTCTCGATGATATAGCGACAGGAGCCGAACATTGCCCGCGCGGCAAGCACGTGGTCGCCCGCTCTGACCTGGCAAAGGATCGCGGCCGCGACCGCGGCCATGCCCGAAGCCGTAGCGCGCGCGTCTTCGGCGCCCTCGAGCGCGCACATGCGCTTTTCGAACATGTCGGTCGTAGGATTGGCATAGCGCGAATAGATAAACCCGGGTTCTTCGCCTTTGAACCTGGCTTCGGCAGCCTCGGCGGTGGGATAGACGAAGCCCTGCGTGAGGAACAGCGCCTCGGAGGTTTCGCCGAAACCGGAACGCAGGCTACCTGCATGGACGAGCTGTGTCGCGGGATGCAATTTACGGGTCGTGGTCTTGGTCATCGTTTTCTCAATCTGCCAGAATCTGGCCAATAAAAAACCGGCCTTGCGGGCATCGCAAAAAGGCCGGACGAGACCGGGCCTCTTTTAGCAAATTATTTAACGTGGCTGCAAGCCGGCCGGCCAAATCACCACGGGATAAAATTGCTTTAATCCTCTTGGCCGCTTGCGTCAATCGGGTGAGACGCTAAAGCTTTTGTCTCTTTGTATGGGTGGTCGACATGATGAGACGAGAAGCGGGCATACTGGCCGATAGCGGCATCAGGGCACTGTATCAGGCGGGGGCGCTCAAGACGGAGCGCGAATTTGACGTCGACCAGATCCAGCCTGCGAGCCTCGATCTGCGGCTCGGCAACCGCGCTTACCGCGTCCGCGCCAGTTTCATGCCGGGCCCCGGTACCCCCGTCATCGACAAGCTCGACCGCCTGAAACTGCATGAAATTGATTTGACTGAGGGAGCGGTGCTTGAGACTGGCTGCGTCTACATCGTGCCGCTACTCGAAAGCCTAAGCCTGCCATCTGAAGTGTCGGCATCCGCCAACCCGAAGAGTTCGACGGGGCGGCTCGATATCTTCACACGGGTCATCGTTGACGCGGCACAGGAGTTCGACAAGGTTCCAGCAGGCTATCAGGGCCCGCTCTATCTTGAAGTCAGTCCGCGGACGTTCCCGATCGTTGCCCGCACCGGCTCTCGCCTGTCGCAGATACGCTTCAGGGTCGGGCGTGCTCAACTGGAGGAAGCGGAGCTCAGCTTGCTCCATGCGGCCGAAACGCTCGTTGCCTCCGATACGCCGAATATCTCCGGTGGAGGGATTGCGCTCTCGATCGACCTCACGGGCGACAAGAATGGCCTCGTCGGCTATCGCGGCAAGCATCACACCAGTGTCGTTGATGTCGACAGACGCGGCGTCCACGATCTCTTCGATTTCTGGGAACCGATCCATGATCGCGGCGCGCGCGAACTCGTGCTTGATCCTGACGAGTTCTACATCCTCGTCTCGCGCGAGGCAGTCCACGTGCCGCCGCTATATGCAGCCGAGATGACGCCGTTCGACCCGCTCGTCGGCGAATTCCGGGTGCACTATGCGGGTTTCTTCGATCCAGGCTTCGGCCACACGGGCGCGGGCGGGACCGGCAGCCGGGCAGTGCTCGAGGTGCGCAGCCACGAGGTGCCGTTCATCCTCGAGCACGGACAGATCGTCGGACGCCTGATTTACGAACACATGCTGGAGCGGCCGAAGGCGCTTTACGGCACCGATCTCGGCTCGAATTATCAGGCGCAAGGCCTGAAGCTCTCCAAGCATTTCAGGTGATGCCGACAGCAGTTCACTGCCCCTTGACAAATGCCGCTGTCGGAAGTCACTGATAGGAGAACGCGGGTGTAGCTCAATGGTAGAGCAGCAGCTTCCCAAGCTGAATACGAGGGTTCGATTCCCTTCACCCGCTCCATCGATCTCTTCAATATCTTAGCAAAGTACTTTTCAATACCTTGGCAGGTACATTGTCCGTGTCATTGCAATGGATCGGCCTCCGGATTGGATTGGATAAAACGATATGGCGATTTTGTTCTTGGCGCTTGTGATCGGCATCGTAGCGGGATTGCGCGCCATGACTGCGCCAGCCGCGATTAGTTGGGCAGCTTATCTCGGTTGGCTGCACCTGGGTGAAAGTTGGCTGGCGTTCCTTGGATATTTCCTTATCCCATGGATACTCACCATCCTGGCAATCGTGGAACTGATCAACGATCAGAGGCCGTCGACGCCAAGCCGAAAGGTGCCGATACAATTCGGTGCACGCATCGTGATGGGAGCCTTGTGTGGCGGGGCCATTGGTGTCAACGGCGGCTCGGCGATAAGTGGCCTTGTCGCAGGCGCGATCGGCGCTGTTATTGGAACTCTGGGAGGCGCCGACATTCGTGGACGTCTTGCCAAGGGCTTTGGTCAAGATCGCCCGGCGGCACTCATTGAGGATGCTGTGGCTATCGTGAGCGCATTGTTGATCATTGTTGCCTTGCGATGACGTGAAACGCCTGACATGCCGGATATAAGGCTCGCTTCCGCTCAGCTGCTCCGTTGGTATTTATAGGAGCCGTGGCCTCCGCCACCCGATTGCCGAGCGGCGTGTCAGCCCGGCTGTTCAGTTTCTTGCTGCAACATCCCATTTTTGATGCCTTGATAGACCCATTTTCGGGATCGAGGGCTTACGACTCTAGCTTCGCGCTGCCGTGGAGTTGCGGACGACAAGCGACGCCGCCAATAACTCGTCGCCGATAGGAAGGGGGCGGGTACCGGTCGTAAGAGCCACGGCGCGCGCGGCAATCTGCTCGACCGGTTGCCGAATGGTCGTCAACCGTGGTGTCACCAATTCGGCGAGCGGAATATCATCGAACCCGACGACCGAAAAATCCTGCGGCACTTTCAGGTCAAGGTCATTGGCGGCTCGCATCAGGCCGATCGCCTGCTGGTCGCTGGCAGTTGCAATTGCAGTGGGGCGATGTCCGATCGCGCGGTTAAGGAGGATGTGCCCCAGGGTCTCGCCGGACGCGTAATTGAAATTGCCCTCAAGGACTTCCGGCTCGACGCCTTCGGCTGCAAGGGTGCCCACAAATCCGCTGCGCCGATCGCGCGAAACGGGAGCGTTCGCGGGCCCGGCTATATAGGCGATGCGCCGGTGGCCGAGATCGAGGAGATGGCGCGCCGCGAGTCCCGCCCCCGCGGCGTGGTCGACCGAGATCAGCGGATAGCCGCCTAGACGGCGGTCTACGGCGACCGTCGCGACGTTGCTCTTCCAGCCCTTTGAAGCGCCGAATTGCGTGGGCACGACGATGAGCCCGGTCGGATAGCTTTTCAGCAGACTCTCGATCTGATTGAGCTCGATCTTCGGATCTTCATTCGTGATCGACAGCAGAACCGAAAATCCCGCACGCGACGCGATCGCCTCGACGTGCTTGGCGAGTTCGGCAAAGAACGGATTGGTAATATCAGGTATCACCAATCCGATCATATCCGTGCGACTGCGACGCAATCCGCGTGCCACGCCGCTCGGCCTGAAATTCAGCTCGCGGATTGCCACGGTGACCTTCTCGCGCAGTGCTGTGCCGACCGTAGCGTTATTTGCCAGAACGCGCGACACCGTGCCGACAGAGACATTCGCGCGTGCCGCCACGTCCTTTATGTTCACGACCTTTGCGTGCGCCTTGTGTTTGGTCCTGTCGGGTCGGCCGGATCCGCTCATGCTTTGGTCAGTCTTTCGCGATATTTATCGAGGATGACGGCGAGGATTATCACAAAACCCGTTATCATCTGGCGCATAAAATCGCTGAGTCCCAAAAGAATGAGACCGTTGGCGAGGACGCCGATGATGCAGGCGCCGAGCAGGGTTCCAACCACGCTGCCGCGCCCGCCGCTAAGGCTTGTCCCACCGATGATTACCGCGGCAATGGCATTGAGCTCGAAACCGATGCCAATGATGGGGCTCGCGATGTTGAGACGAGCCATGTAGATAATGGCGCCAATGCCCACTGCCGCCCCACAGATGGTGAAGGCAGCGATCTTGTAGAGAAATACATTATGCCCGGCCAGTCGCGCAGCCTCCTCGTTGTTGCCGATCCCATAGAGCACCCGTCCGAACACCGTCTTGGCAAGCACGAACCAGGCGACGGCAACAAGGACCAGCGCAATCAGGAAGAGGACTGGCACGCCGTAGATTGTCCGTGAGCCGAAGGCATTGAAACCTGCAGGAAACGAATAGATCGTCGAGGCATTGGTCACCTGGAGGGCTGCGCCGCGCGCAATGTTGAGCGTGCCCAGCGTGACGATGAAGGAGGGGATTGCCCAATAAGCACTGATGAAGCCGTTGAAGAGGCCAAAGCCGATCCCGGCGATCACAGCGCTGACAACGGCAAGCGCGACGGCCAAGGCCGGATCAAGGCCGGGCAGCGTCATCACTGTGCCGGCAACGACGGCGCAGAACGAGAGGACCGAGCCAACGGAAAGATCGATCCCGCCAATGAGGATGACGAAAGTCATGCCGATGGAGAGGACAAGATTGATCGTTACCTGGGTCAGGATGTTGGTGATGTTGCTCGCCGTCAGGAAATGTTGAGTCGTCACCGAAAAGATGACGATGAGGACGACGAGCGCAAGGCCGATGCCGGCCTCCCGCAAGATGGTCTTCGATACTGCGGCAAAGTCGGGCCGCCCGGCGGAGCTGCGGTCGATATCAGTGCTGTCCATGGCGGCGTTCATCCTTGTAGGCCAAATTCAAAATATGCTCTTCTGAAAAGTCTTCGCGAGCGACCTCGCCGGCAATGCGATGCTTCGACATGACGAGGATCCGATCGCACAGCGTGATCAGTTCCGGCAGTTCGGAGGAGACGATAAGGAGCGCAAGCCCTTGCTCAGCAAGTCCCCGCAACAGCGCGTAGATCTCGGCCTTTGCTCCAACATCGACGCCGCGTGTCGGCTCGTCGAGCAGTAAAACTCGCGGCTTGTTGGCGAGCCACTTTGCCAGTACGACTTTCTGCTGGTTGCCCCCGGAAAGGGTCGACGCCGCATCGCGCGGACTTCCGTATTTGAGGCGCACCTCGCCGCCAAGTTTCTGGGTGAGGCGCGTTTCCTTGCCCCTGTCGAGCAGCCCCAGGCGCGAAATATCCTTGAGGCTGGCAAGTGTTACATTCGCTGCAATTGGCATGGAGAGGATCAGGCCCTCTTCCTTGCGGTCTTCGGTGACGAAGCCGATACCGTCGGCTATAGCATCGTTCGGTCCGCGATAGGCCCTCGGCTCCCCTTCGCGCTGCAACCGGCCCGACACGGGGATGTCCGCAGCAAAGATCGAGCGCAAAAGCTCGGTACGCCCGGAACCGACGAGCCCTGCAACGCCAAGCATTTCGCCGTAGTGAAGATCGAAGGAAATGCCGTCCGCATGCGGCGAGGCCGAATGGCGCAGATTACGCAGCGACAAGGCCGTCTTGCCGCTGGTATCCAGGGTCTTTTCCGCTGCCATTGCAGCGGCCAGTTGCCGGCCAACCATGTTGCTCACGAGCTGTTCAGGCGTCGTTGTGGCAATGTCAGCGGTCATGACGGAGGCGCCATTGCGCAACACCGTCACCCTGTCGCAAATGGCGAAAACTTCCTGCAGGTGGTGCGATACGAAAACAATGGCAACGCCCTTTGCCTTTAGACCGGCAATGATGCTGAACAAGCGTTGCGTTTCTCGCTCCGTCAAGGTCGCCGTCGGTTCGTCGAGGATCAGGATGCGGCTTTCGCCCATCAATGCGCGCGCGATTTCGACAAGCTGCCGGTGCGCAACGCCCAGCGATTCGACCGGACGGCGCACATCGACATCACCGAGTCCGATGGCATCCAGAGCCTTGCGGGCTTTGCCATAAAGACTCACGTAGTCGACGATCCCGAAACGCTTGTGCGGCATGTCCTCGAAGCAGATGTTTTCGGCGACCGAAAGGTAGGGCAGAAGGTTGAATTCCTGGTGCACGACCTGGATACCGGCCGATTTGGCGTCGCCCGGGGATTGCGGCTCATAGGGCAACCCGGCAAGCTCGATCGAACCGGCATCGCGCTGGATTATGCCGCAGAGAATCTTGATCAAAGTAGACTTGCCGGCCCCGTTTTCGCCGACGAGAGCGTGGACTTCGCCAGGGCGCAGCGAAAAGCTGACACCATCGAGCGCGACGACGCCGCCAAACCGCTTGCGAACGCCCGAAAGGTGCAGCAAGGCTTCGGCATCCGCGCCCGGGCGGATACCAGCATGCGTAGATTTTAGGTTTTCCATGGTGACCCGCCTGTGTCTCCGGCCGCACCATGCACGGTTCAGCCGGAGTTTCCGGTTTTGTCTATTTTACGTCGTCGGACGTGACGAGCTTGATATCGGTTTTGACCCAGCCCTCAAGCGGCTTGCCGCCCTTAAGTACGCCCAGCGCCTTGTCGACGGCGTTCGCAGCCATTTCCTGACCGAACTGGTCGACGGTCGCCAGCATCTTCTTTTCCTTCAGCAACGGTTGCACTGCCGGAATATTGTCGAAGCCGACCACCTCGATCTTGCCAGTCTTGCCCGCGGCATCGATTGCCTTGACAACGCCGAGTGCCATGGAGTCGTTGGCCGCCATCACACCCTGGATGTCCGGATGAGCGGTAAGCATATTGGAGAACAGCGTGTTGGCCTCCTCGGTCTCCCAATGAGCGGTGCGGGAGTCGAGAAGATCAAGCTTTCCGGCCTCAACTGAGTCCATGAAGCCAAGCTTGCGCTGCGCTGCATTGTCCGCGCCGGGGTTGCCTTCAATAATAACCACCTTTGCGCCTTGGCCAAGCTTTTTGGCCAGCGCATCACCGGCCAGCTTGGCGCCGCCGCGATTGTCCGGTCCGACAAATGCCAGGGTCAGCCCCGCTTCCTGCTTTGCCTTTTCGTCAAGGGCGACGTCGAAATTGATCACTGTAATGCCGGCATCTACTGCGCGCTTGATCGGCGGCACGAGAGCGCGCGAGTCGGCGGGCGCTATGACGATCGCATCGACTTTTTCGGTAATGAAACTTTCGACCGCATTGATCTGCGTGTCGATATCGGTCTCGGACTGCATGCCGACGGCCTTGAGAGTATAATCGCCGCGCTTTGCCTCATGCGCTTTCGCGCCTTCCAGCATGTTCTTGAAGAATTCATTGGCCAGGGATTTCATCACAAGGCCGACGACGGGTTTGTCGTCCGCGTGGCTGGCGACGGGCATGATAAGGGTTCCGGCCAGAAGGCTGGCGGCAATTACTTTAGAAAATCGCATTGTATTCCTCCCAGAATAACAAGTGTTTCGCCAGGTCCTCCGACATAGCGATGAAACGTTTCACCGCCTCAAGCTCGAAACGATTTCTGCTTGGAAATGGGCCACAATGAGTGAAACTTGTCAATATGAAACGTTTCATTGCGACTAACGTCGTAGATCTTGTCTTCCGGTCTTGAGGGCTCGCAGAAGGGTGGATCGCCGCGCCTCATCGAGAGGCGCGGCCAAGTAAACCCAGCTATTGCGGCGTCAAATTCTCCAGTTCCTTGAGTCGCTTCATGGCAGCTTCTTGCCGTAACATCCCGTAGTTGATGGCACCCGCATTGAGAGAACTGCCCGCCTGATAGGGGAATTCATCAAAGTCGGCGAAGAATTCCTTGATCTTTCCCTGGATCGGTACCAGCAGCCAAATGTTTCTGGCGAGGAAGTCCATGGCGCCTCCGCCCTCTTCCAATCCCCGCTCGTAAGGGTCCATCCGGAGATTGGCGATGAGTGCCCAGGCAGGTATTTCGCGCGTTCCGGTTGCAATGTTCCCATGGGAGACTGCAAAGCTGAGCTTCCAATCGTTCCACCTAATGGCGTTAAGGTTTCCCCCTTGGTCAAATAGTAAACGGTATCCCTTGGAGGGTCCTTGGCCTCGCCTTTGAGCAAGGATGTGAGGTCATAGCCGTCAAGATGAACCTTGAAGGTCTTTGAGCCCGCCTGGAAGCCGCTTTTCATCTTATCCCTGATGTCGGGAATGCCGGCGGCCGTGGCAAAGGTAGGCATCCAGTCCATGAGAGTGACGATTTCGTTGACCTGCGTTCCTGGCTTAACAACACCCGGCCAGCGCACCATCATCGGAATGCGGAAACCGCCTTCCCACGTCGTTCCCTTCTCACCGTGGAACGGTGTCATGGCGCCGTCCGGCCAAAGCGCGATTTCGGCACCATTGTCCGTCGTATAGAGGACGATGGTATCTTCGGTGATGCCGAGGTCGTCGAGTTGTTGCAGAAGTTCACCGACCATTCCGTCATGCTCGACCATGCCGTCCGCATGAATGCCCTTGCCCGTTTTGCCCAATGACTCCTTCTTGAGATGGGTGAAAACGTGCATCCGCGTCGCGTTGAACCAGACAAAGAACGGTTTGTCGGCCTTGTGCTGGGGGTCGATGAAATCCTTGGCGGCTGCCAGGAATTCCTCGTCAATCGTCTCCATGCGCTTCGTATTCAGCGCACCCGTATCCTCTATCTTGCCGTCAGCGTAAGAGTGGATGACGCCGCGAGGGCCGTATTTCTTGCGAAATTCCGGATCCTTTGGATAGAAATAACCTTCAGGCTCTTCCTCGGCATTGAGATGATAAAGATTGCCGAAGAACTCGTCGAAACCGTGATTGGTCGGCAAATGCTCGTCATGATCGCCGAGATGGTTTTTCCCGAATTGACCTGTCGCGTAGCCCTTCGTCCTCAAGACATCGGCAATGGTCGGCATCCACTCCTGGATCCCGTGAGGATCTCCTGGCATGCCGATCGTAAGTAGCCCGGTACGGAAGGGTTCCTGGCCAAGGATGAATGAGGCGCGTCCGGCGGTACAACTCTGCTGACCATAAGAATCCGTGAAAATGGCGCCTTCGGCCGCTATGCGGTCGATGTTGGGTGTGCGGTAACCCATGAGGCCCATCGTATAAGCGCTGATCTGGGGTATGCCGATATCGTCACCGAATATGACGAGGATGTTCGGCGACTTTCCGCTCGACTGCGTTGCGTTTTGCTGGCCGTGCGCCGGATTGACCGAAGCGCCTGATGCCAGTACGGACGTGGCGGCAAATATAGTTCCGCCCAGGAGGAGGTCGCGGCGGCTGACGCTGCTGGAATGGGTTGCGGCCTCCGCCGCCTCTTTGATCTTGTCGATTTCGCCGACTTTGCTCATTAGGAAGCTCCTTGTTCGAAGATTTCTGTTACGCCATTTCAAAATTCGACAGAGCATTCGTGGCCGAGGCGCTGGGACAATCCAAGTACGTTACTGTTACAACCGAATGGGGCTATTACGCGCGTTGGCGCTATCGTGGGTTGCATAACGCAGTTAAAATGCGACAGCGGGCGGATCTCGATCCGCACCTTGAACGCGATGCGGTATCGCCGTATGTCAGTTAAATCGCAGACAAGGATACGCCGGAGAAAACATGTCGGAAGGAATGAACCGTTTCTTGGGCGATACGCCCGGCCGGGTTCTCGTAAAGCTAATCGTCGTATCACTTGTCGTCGGTGTGGTCATGAGCGCGTTCGACTGGTCGCCGATGGATATACTTTACGGTATCGAGAATTTTGTCCGCCGCATCTGGAATCTAGGCTTTGGAGCGATCGAACGGTTTGCCGGCTATTTCCTACTCGGCGCTGTCGTCGTCATTCCCTGCTTCATCCTGCTGCGGCTTTTGAGTTATCGTCGCTGAGAAAAACGTGTGGTAGCCAGACCTATTGAGGAAAAAGCTTCATGTCCGAAACAAAATCGCTTGTTCCGCGCCGCAACTTTCTTGTCCTAGCCGCCGGGGCGGCGCTCCTGCCCCTGGCGGGCTGTCAATCGGCGGCGCCACTGGCGCGGCTCCCGGGAAAGAGCGCTGGTGTTTCGGCTTCGGGTAGCGCCAATCTGGCGGCGATCCGCTCTTCGAAGGGGCTCGGCCCGCTTTCGCCGAGCTCCGCATTGGAGCGGGCGGCTTTGCAGCAAGCCGGCTATATGGCCAGTTCCGGACGCATGAGCCATTCGACGAGCTGGAATCGCGGTTTTGCCTCGCGCATACGCGGCGCGGGAATCCATGGACCGGCCGCAGAGAACATCGCCAGGGGCCAATGGGACATGAATCAGGTTTTCGCCCAGTGGATGGCATCACCGCCGCATCGCCGCAATATGCTCGATCCGCAATTCAGCCATTTCGGACTTGCCTACGCGGAGTCGGGCACCCAACGCTATTGGGTGCTGGTCCTTGGCGTGTAGGAAGAAAAGCTAGTTTGAGGTGACCTAATCCATCCATCCCCAATAGTACTGGTAAACGCTCCAAACCAGTGGCATAGAGCATGGACAGCCTTTCAGGTTGCAAGCTCGGTGCCTTCATGAATATCGAAGTTCCTTCGTCGCCAGGTTCCAAGGTTGTTCGCCCGTTCGAGGTGACCAACCGGTTGATGCTTGCGATCACGATTCCGGTCATGCTGGCATCTTTGACGACGCCACTGCTTGGCCTTGTCGATACAGCCGTCATCGGTCAGGTTGGCGACCCGCATCTTTTGGGAGGGCTTGCCATCGGCGCCCTCGTATTCGATTTTCTATTCTCGACCATGAACTTTCTGCGTGCAGGTACAACCGGCCTCGTGGCGCAAGCCATGGGCCGGCACGATGACGTCGAGCAGCAAGCCGTGTTCTGGCGGGCAATCGGCATTGCAGTGGTAGCCGGCTTGCTATTCATCGCGGTAACACCTTTGATTTTGGAAGCGACCATCAGCTTCATGGACCCCGATCCGGCCGTCGCCGAAGCCATGTCGACCTATGTCTCGATAAGGCTGCTCTCGTCGCCCATGGCGCTCGGCAATTTCGTGGTGTTGGGTCTTCTGCTTGGTCAAGGCAAGGCCATGCAGGGCCTCTATCTGCAGTTGCTGCTGAATGGCGTGAACGTGATCATGACAATCTGGCTGGGCCTCATCATGGGCTGGGGTGTCAAAGGTATCGCCTGGGGCACGGTACTCGGCGAAACCTCGGCCTTGGTCGTCGGACTTTCTATGATCTACCTGCAGTTTCGCGCGGTACCCAATCCATCCCGCAAGCGCGTTCTTGATGCGCATGAAATACGTCGGATGTTCGCGGTCAATCGCGATATAATGCTGCGCTCTTTCTTCCTGTTAATCGCCTACGCCTATTTCACCCGGGCCGGAACCCAGGCGGGTGCCGTTACGCTTGCGACCAATGCCGTGCTGATGAACTTCCTCTTGATTTCGGGCTATCTGATCGACGGGGTTACGACGGCCGCCGAACAGATTTCCGGTCGTGCCGTTGGCGCGAACTACCGGCCCGCTTTTGACCGCGGCGTGAAGCTTTCGTTCCTTTGGGGAATGATACTTGCTTCGGTAATGGCGCTGTTCTTCTTGACCTTCGGCGATACGATCGTCGCCTTCCTGATCAAATCGGAAGAAGTCCAGGCCATGGCATCAGTCTATTTGCCTTGGGCTGCGCTGGCACCCGTCGTCGGTCTTCTCGCCTTCCACATGGATGGTGTCTTCATCGGCGCGACCTGGTCGCGCGACATGCGCAACATGATGATCCTGTCGCTCGCGGGCTATTTTGCCGCTTACTATATTCTGCCTCAGTATCTGGGCAATCACGGCCTTTGGCTGGCGCTGCACCTGTTCCTTGGACTGCGCGGCATTTCGCTTCTGTCCATCCTTCCCAGTCGGGCGCGGTTGCAGTTTGCTGACTAGGCCGGGAGTGGCTCGGTCGCCCATTCGTTGACGTCGCAGTCGCGCAGGGCGGCGACGGTTGTGATACGGTCGCGTTTCAATGCCGCCGAGAGGTCTTTGACGATTTCGCTGGCAAGGCCAGGACCGGCATAGATCATGCTGGTGTAGAGCTGAACCAGGTCCGCGCCGGCACGAATCTTCGCAAGGACGGTTGCTGCACTGTCGACACCGCCGACGCCGATCAGCGGTAGCTCGGCGCCAACACGCTGCCGCATTTTTGCCAGGACGATGGTTGAGCGATTAAACAATGGAGCGCCGGACAGCCCTCCCGTCTCGCGCGCATTCTTCGTCCCCTTGAGGCCCGCGCGGGACAGGGTCGTATTGGAAATGATCAAGCCGTCGAGCGGATGGAGGGCAATTTCCGCCGCGATATCATCGAGGCTGGCTTCAGGCAGGTCGGGTGCGATCTTGAGGAAGACGGGCCGCTTGACGCCTTTCTGCGCGTCACGCTCCTCAAGCACCCTTTCGAGCAGTTCCCTCAAACTGTCGCGCGCCTGCAGGTCGCGGAGACCCGGCGTGTTTGGTGAGGATATGTTGACGGTGAAATAGCTTGCGACCGCGTGGAATTTGCGGATCCCGGCCACATAATCCGCCACCCGGTCAGGAGAATCCTTGTTGGCTCCGATATTGACCCCGACAATGCCGGAGCGGTTCCGCCGCTCAGTCAAACGTTGGAAGGCGGGATCGTGGCCCTCATTGTTGAACCCGAGCCGGTTAATCACCGCGCGATCTTCGACAAGCCGGAATATACGCGGTTTGGGATTGCCGGATTGCGCGAGGGGTGTGAGCGTGCCAACCTCGGCAAATCCAAATCCGAGCTTGAGCAGAGCGTCGGGCACTTCGGCGTTCTTGTCGTAGCCGGCGGCCATGCCGAGCGGATTGGGAAAGCTGAGACCAGCGACTGTGACGCGCAGCGCCGGGTCGTTCATGGGCGAGCAACCGGGGACGAAGCCACTTTTCAGGGCCTTGATCGACAGCGCATGTGCGTCCTCCGGATCGAACGAGAACAGCACCTTGCGACCGATCGCCTGAAACAGCCTGCTCATTACTGCATCTCCGGGAACTGGTGACGCCCGTCGTGGCCAAGGGGGAGGGGCTTGACCCATGCGACGGCATCGAGCGGGAGCGTGGCATAAAGATGCGGAAAGAGATCGCTGCCGCGCGAGACTTCATATTTGAGCGCTTCACCAAGCCGCTCAGTCTCAACGGCAATAAGCAGCAGGTCATCTTGGCCAGCAAAATGCCTGGCCGCTGTCTCTACAGCTTGGTTCGCCGTCGAAAAATGGATGAAGCCATCAGCGTGATCGATGGGCGCGCCGTCAAAGACCCCACTGGCTTCAGCTGCCTGCCAAAGCGTGCGCGGCGCAATCTTGAATATCAGGTGATTCATAGACGCTCTTAGTAGTCGCAAAAACGGCTTGCGCAAAGTGCAGAGTCAAACGTTTTCAGGAATTTTCGGCCTATTCCAGATTTTCGGCGTATTATTGCGTTAGGTTTCGAGTAGGCAACATTGGAGGTCCATCATGGCACCATTTCGCATATTGCTCATCGCGTTTGCAGTCGGACCCCTATGCGCGCTTCCGGCGCTGGCTGAGGAATCCTCGAGCTATACGCTTGAAAAGACGGCAGACGGCTTCGTGCGCATGAACAACAAAACCGGCGAGATGTCGATCTGCCAGGAAAAATCAGGACAACTGGTTTGCAAGGTCGCCGCCGAGGAACGTACAGCCTATGAAGAGGACATAGCTGATCTCAAAGGCCGCGTCTCCAAGCTTGAGGATACGGTTGCTGCCATGGGCAAGATACCGCCGATCGTGCGCGACGCGCTTCCTTCGGACGAGCAGTTCGAAAAGAGCCTGAGCTACATGGAAAAATTCATGCGCCGCTTCATGGGTATCGCCAGAGAATTCGGGTATGACGGCGAAGGCAGCAAGCCGGCGCCTCAGACGCTAGAGAAAACCTGACTCGGCCATGACAGCAGAGTGTCAGGAGCCATTTCCGGAGCAGTAATTTGTTCTTGATTTGTTCGAGTGTTTGACTGACATTGTCCGCTCACAACTTTTCTCTCGGAGCGATACGATGATTGCAGTGCCAACACTGATTGGGGAGGTATCGATCAGGCTCTTTGTTCGTCACGGCGACCAGCAAAAGGCGCTTGATTTCTATGAGAACGTTTTCGGCGCCAGGATTGTCGGGCGCCCTTACCTGCACAACGGCGAACTTATCGCCGCGGAACTTCGTATGGGCGCGTCGGTTCTTATGATCGTCGGAGCCAATCCGAAGCGAGATGCGGATGCTTCACTTGGCGGGCCGAGGTCCATTCACGCGATTGGTGCAACTCCGGTCATGCTCGATGTTCACGTCGATGACGTGGACCGGGTGATGCATCATGCCGTCGCCGAGGGCGGCAAAGTGCGCAATGCGGTGGAAACGCTCGAAGGCGGCGACCGGGCGGGTGTGCTCGTGGATCCGTTCGGTCATTTGTGGGTGCTTAAATCACGGCAGAAGCATTTGGCCGCATGAAAAGCCGGCCCCGCGGGGCCGGCAAGGGATTGGTCTATCTAGGCCGCAAACCGCTTCGTCGCATGGATCAGTTCGTGGACGATACCCGGTTCACTAACGGCATGGCCTGCATCCTCAACGATGCGCAGGTCCGCTTCTGGCCAAACCTTCTTGAGGTGCCAGGCATTGAGCAAAGGCGTGCACATGTCGTAGCGGCCGTGGACAATGACCCCTGGAAGGTCGCGGATCAGATGTGCATTGCGCAACAAATGATCGTCCGTTTCGAAGAAGCCACGGTTCTGGAAATAGTGACATTCGATACGGGCGAATGCGATGGCGAAGTAATCATTGGAAAAGGCTGCTTCACGAGCGGGGTCAGGAAGAAGCGAGAGCGCCGATCCTTCCCAGCGCGCCCACAGCTTGGCAGCCTGCAACTGGACGGCCGGATCAGGGTCAGTCAAACGCCGATAATAGGCCGCGATCATGTCGTCGCGCTCGTCTTCGGGAATGTGGGCCTGGTACGCCTCAAAACGATCCGGATAGATGATGCTCGCGCCATTCGAGTAGAACCATTCGATCTCGAAACGCCGGATCATGAAGATGCCGCGCAGTATCAGTTCACTGACACGGTCCGGATGCGTTTGCGCATAGGCGAGGCCGAGAGTTGACCCCCATGAGCCGCCGAAGACCTGCCATTTGTCAATGTTGAAATGGTTGCGAATCTTTTCCATGTCGGCAACGAGATCCCAAGTGGTGTTCTCGTTGAGTTCGGCGTGCGGCGTCGACTTTCCGCAGCCGCGCTGATCGAAAAGGATGATGCGATACTTTTCCGGATCGTGCAGGCGGCGCATCGTCGGATTGATGCCGCCTCCAGGCCCCCCATGGATCATGATCACCGGTTTGCCATTCGGATTACCGCATTCCTCCACATGAATCGTGTGAAGCTCGGAAACTTGCAGCATTTCCTCCGAAGTAGGTTGAAGCTCAGGGTAAAGAATGTTTGTGATCATACGTCCCACTTTCAAGAATTATCCCCACGCCAAATAATTGCTCGGGAATGCGGTTTTGCCAAGGCAATTCAACCGGATCGGCATACCTCGAAGGCTGACAAAACTTTCGCGTGTACCAAATTGCTCTTGATATATCAGTCGATTCAGATTTAGTCATTAGCATTACGGCTTTTGGATTAAGACTGCTGCAATTTCAGCAACAAGGACTTTCAAATCATGAAATACCGATTTCTTATTGTGGATGATCACCCTCTTTTCAGGGGGGCATTGAAACTTGCGCTTACCTCGCCAACTAACAATGTCGAAATTCTCGAAGCGGCGATATTGAAACCGCAAAGGCATTTATCCAAGCCGATTCCGATATCGATCTTTTGTTGCTTGACCTTTCGCTAAACGGCGTCGGCGGCCTTACGGGTTTCGTGGCGCTGCGTGCATTGCAAGCTTCGCTTCCAATCGCCATCGTTTCGGCTACCGACGATCCGATTACAATCCGTGCCGCGATCGCACTCGGCGCATCGGGCTTCATCTCCAAATCTTCCAGTCCGGAACATATCAAGGAAGCGGTACAGACGATTCTTGATGGAGGGATCTGGTCGCCGCTTAGCGACAATGACGATGATTTGCTTGACCCCGATATGATTGAGCTCATTCGTTGCATTCGCAAATTGACGCCCCAGCAAGGACGGGTTTTGAGCATGATGGCTGATGGTATGCTCAACAAGCAGATCGCCCACGAGCTCAGTGTTTCAGAAGCCACGATCAAGGCACATGTGTCCGCCGTTCTCTACAAGCTCGGCGTTGAAAGCCGCACGCAGGCAGTGATCCGGCTGGCACGCTTCAAGGAGGATGCGATGCCAAGCCAGCCCCTGATGTAATCAAGCCATTTATTCCGCGGCAATCGCCTGCCGGAAATGCGAAAGCAGTGCTCGCAGGGCGGCCGGTCGGACTGGCTTGTGGATGATTGTAATATCCTCGGCATTGGCGTGATCCCGAACCGCGTTCGAGCGGTCTGCCGTGACGAGTGCCGCCGGAACATGGAGCTGAAAGTGTTCGCGCGCATAACCGATAATATCGATCCCGCTTTCATCGCGCAGGTTGTAGTCCGCGAGAATAACGTCGGGAGCAGGCGGATTGTCCTGGCAATAGGCCTTCAATTTCTCTCCGCTATCCAACATCACAACGCTGCAGCCCCACGTTGCGAGCAACTCCTTTAGACCCGCAAGGGATTGATTGTCGTCGATGCAAAGTACGGACAATCCGGACAAGGCCGTGGCGGGTCGAATTGCTCGGATTTCTTCATTCGCGGGTAGGGATTGCGTCGTGGATACCGGAATGGTCACCGAGAACATCGATCCCTCGTTCGGCGTGGATTTTACCCGTATCGAAAGTTCGAGCATCTTCGCAATCCGCTCGACGATGGAGAGCCCAAGCCCAAGTCCGTCCGATATCTTCATTCCTCCCGACAGACGGGTGAATTCTCGAAATATGTTTTCCAGTTGCGTCTGGGGGATGCCGATGCCGGTATCGAAGACCTGCAGTTCGATCTTCGCCCCTCGCCTGCGCGCGCCGACGAGCACCCTGCCGTTTCGGCAATATTTGATGGCGTTAGAGACAAGGTTTTGTACGAGCCTGCGCAGCAGATTACGGTCGGTTGCGACCACGACCGAACTCATCACTACCTCGAGTTTCAGACCCTTCGCCTGCGCGCTCGGCGAAAAGTCGCGGACGATCTGTTCGAGCAAGGTATCGAGCCGGAAGACGGAGACAACCGGTTTCAGCGCCCCTGTATCAAGGCGTGAAATGTCGAGGAGGGCGTTGATAATGACCTCGACGGCTTCAAGCGACGAATCGACGTTGCTGACAAGCTGCTTTTCGCGTGAATTGCCGAGGCGCTCCATGAGGGACGACGAATAAAGCCGCGCTGCATTCAAGGGTTGCAGAATGTCGTGACTGGCATCGGCGAGGAAACGCGTTTTGCCGATATTGGCCTCTTCGGCCCGTTGCTGGGCTTTGGCCGATTGCTGGTTGGCCAGCGTAAGTTCGTTGGTGCGGTCGCGAACGCGTCGCTCCAGCGATTCATTTGTCTGGCGCAACAGATTATCTGCATTCACGGCATGCGTGACATCCGTCAACGTTGTGACCAGACCGCCGTCCGGGATCGGGTTGGAGCGGACTTCGATTATCTGCCCGGTAGACTTGAGCGTGATCCGCCATGGTGCACTCGAATTCGTTAGTTGGCGTACAAAAGCCTGGTCGGTTGCATCCGAAAGGTTCTCGCGTTCGAAGAGGAACTGGACGATGCTATGCATGGGCGTGCCCATGCGCTGGAGGTCTTTGGGAAGGTTGAGCAAAAGGCGGAACTGGGCATTCCAGCAACTGAGCCGATACTGGGGATCGAAAACGCAAATGCCCTGGTCCATCTGATCGAGCGCGGTTTGCAGCAGATAACGGTTCTGTGCCAGCGCATCGGTCGCGTGTTCGAGCAAGATCTGGGCCCGGCGCTGTGCGGGACCGGTCGGGCCCATGGCAAGTGACAGGATCATCCGCGCCGAGGGCGAGCCGACGATGCCGGACAGAAGCTGTTCGGCAAAGTGCACAGTCTTGAAATCCGCCGCATCCTCGTCGTCGAGCAGGATGTTCTCGCGCTTGTGGAACGAGGCAAATGCTGTTTCGGCTTGCTCATTGCCGACATATCTCGAGATTGTCGATTTGAGTTGCCCGACGGTGATGCTGGGCTGGAGGGCACCGACTGTAGTCGTCAACGGCGTTCTGTCGGCAATGAAAATCGAGGCCTGGATCCGCTCGAGTGGTGTGGTGCTGCGTGACAGTGACCCTGCTATGAAGAACGCGATATTCGCGGCAAGGCTGAAGAAAAGCGCGTGGACATACCCGGCAGCTTCGACGCCGAAGAGCGCCTGCGGCTTCAGGGCGACGATGCCAAATGGACCCTCGGCGAGCAATGCGGAGGTTGGCGCAATGAGCGTCGGCAGGACCATAGTATAGAACCAGACGCCAAAACCCGCGATCATGCCCCAACTTGCTCCGCGCGCCGTACCGCGGCGCCACACGAGCGCGGCGACGAAGGGCGGTACGAGTTGCATGATGGCCACGGCCGAGATCAGCGCAAGGTCGGCAAAATCCATCTTCCAGGAAACGAGATATTGATAAATCCCGGCAGCTGCGAGAATGGCGATGAGCGACCAGCGCCGGATTCGCGGTATGATCTTGGTGAAATCCTTGGATCCGGCGCCGCCATCTGCAGCGGATCGCAGCAGCAGCGGCAGCATCAGATCGTTGGTGATCATGATCGAAAGCAAAATGGAGGGAGCGATGATCATCGCGGTCGCAGCCGGTACCCCGCCGGCAAAAGCAATGGTGGTCAGCCATCGATGTCCGGCAATGATCGGAACGCAGATGAAGTAGAAATCCGACGCTGCGTCAACAGGGAGCATCAGGGCTCCGGCGACGGCGATGGGAATTACGAAGATTCCGCCGATGAACAAAAGAAGAGGTGCAAGCCAACGGGCAACACGCAATTCGCCGCCACCCCTGTGTTCGACGATCGTCAGATAAAACTGGTTGGGCAGTAACAAGACCGACGCTGCACCGATCAGCATGAGCGCCATCAGGTTTGCGGGCGATACCCTGGCATTGAGGGCGGGGATCTGCCGTTGACCCTCTATCATCTGGCCTATCGTTTCGGTGGGCAAACTGAAGAGGATGCCAACGACGGCGATCCCTACAAAGACGAAGACAGCGACTTTGACGGCCGTGGCGACCGCTACGGCTTTCACGAGACCGTCATATCGATCCTTGAGATGTGGCGCGCGAGCAGCAAAATACACTGTGTAGGCTGCGATCCCAAACTGGATCAGCACCACGAGGGCTTCCTGGTGAACGGTATTTTCCCCTACATGATCGTTAAAGATGTCGATCAGTTCGTGTGTAGCAGCCAGCTGCAAAGAAATGTAAGGAATGAGACCGATGGTCGTTATCGCCGTAACCAGGGCCGCGACGGAGAAGCTCTTGCCGTAGCGTGCGCCGATAAAGTCGGAGATGGATTTGATGCCCTCCGATTTCGCCAGCTGCGCGACCCTTGCGAGAACGGGAAATCCGACTGTAAACACCAGCACCACGCCGATGAAAACGCCAGCGCACTCCAATCCGTTTTTTGCAGCGTAACTGACACTTCCGTAGTAGAGCCATGAGGTACCGCTGGCGGCAAGGCACATAGAATATACGACGGGCCGGGGCAGACGGAGGCGACCGGGAAACCGGTCGGCGCGCTTCACGACCAAGGATTGGAACGCCAGGTAAAGCGCTATGATTAGGGTTGCAACAGCCAAGCCCATCATGGGCTTTACCTTCCGTTATTTTGTTTCAACCAATTCCGCCACAATGGATTTTCGACTTGCCCGCTGAACGTCAGGCCCGCTAATACTATTGGAAAAAGTCGAACGTCTATCAATAATTTCAAAACAAGTCGAAAGGCCGGGTTTTCCGGTGTTTTCAAGTGTGCGCTTTTGTGCGAAGTCGTATTCGGCAGCTGCTCGGTAACTTATTGATATATATTAATAATAAAAAGTTATGTGTGTGCAAGCGTGTGCTGGTGTGCTTTGTTATTGCATCGCTCCAGAGTGGGGTCAGATGTGGGGAAAACCGGTTACCAAACCACTATTTGGTGCGTATATTTGCGTGAACGAAACGAGATCAAAAACATGCGCCCAAGATACAAATTGACTGCTACACAAGTTGCCAAAACCAAGTTTCAACCGAACACCAAAGTGTCCGATGGCGGCGGTCTTTACCTCAATATTTCGAAGGGCGGTTCCAAGTCGTGGATCGTGTTGCTGACGCGTGATGGCGTTCGCAAGGAAATCGGCATCGGACCGGTCGCTGACGTGACGTTGGAGGAAGCTCGCACCAAATGCGACGAGTTGCGCAAGGTTGCCACAGGTGGTGAATGCCCGCTGCAATTCAAACGGGCGAGGCAAAATGACCTCACCGTCAAGCAGGCTTGTGAACAGTTCATGGCCTTGCACGAGAAGGACTGGAAACGCGCGACCGTTAAACAGCGTTGGCAGCAGATCATCGACCAACATTTAGGGGACTTGAGTGGGAAGAGCGTTCGCAAAGTCACGCGTAATGATGTTGCCGCAGTGCTGCAAATGCTGTGGCGCGAAAAACATTCAACCGCTCGTTTCCTGCAATCGATGTTGTACCGGACTTTGAATTGGTGTTCTGCCACAGGAAGACGCGATGAGAACGCCGCAAATCCGGCTGATTGGTCGCGCCTCAAACACACGCTCCCAAAGAAAAAGGTCGGCGGGAACTTCGCATCGATGCCTTATGAGGACGTGCCGGCGTTCGTTGCGCGATTGCGCAAGAAGCGTGTCCTGAGTGCGCGACTTTTAGAGGTGATAGTGCTCACGTGCGTTCGCAAGAATGAAGCGATGGGCATGACCTGGAGCGAAGTCGATCTGGACAAAGGTCTTTGGACGATCCCGGCTGTACGCATGAAAGGCAACGCCGAACACACGGTCTGGTTGTGCCCACGAGTGATTGAAATATTGACCGCGATAAGGGCCGCGGCCCCGTTAAGGCGTGAGATTGCCACAGGTAGGCCAACTAACGATGTAATCCCGACTGCGCTTGTCTTTCTGTCATCGCAAACCGGTAAACAGTACGCGCCGAAGACCATGAACATTCTGGTGCCGGAGTTTACGGTTCATGGCTTCCGGTCGAGTGCAAGAACGTATTTGAGCAACGAGACCGACGTGCCATTTGAAACGTGTGAGGAAATCTTATCTCACAAAGTAGGTGATGCCGTGTCTCAAGCGTACAGGCGCGGGGTCGCGTTCAAAAAGATGCAAGTTGCATGGGGGAAGTGGGCTGCTTACGTCGGATGAACTTCAGCCGCGCTTGCGCTTGCCCCACTTCGGATCGGGCTTGCCGGTGTTGGCCGTTCGCAATGGTTCCGCCTCCATGTAGATGTTGGCTTCCCTCGCTGCTTCAACGAACGCAACGCGAGCGACTGCTGCCGAGCATCCGCCTTCTAGGCACTTCAGCATGATCGCGCGTGCCATGAGATGTTTGGGGCCTGTTTCATCGGGCCACTCTTGCAGCAAGAATACAGCGGCGTCGTAAGCTGATGTAATCGCTACAAGCTGCCCGGGCTTTCGCCCGAAAACCTGCACCATTTTGAATGTTCGATAATCCTCATACATCCCCGCAATGTAGGCGACGATGGAGCGATTTCGAATCAATCATTTTTCTTATTTATTGTCAGTATCGATGCAACCGCCCGGTTTGCCTCCGCCGAGATCAGATGGCGTCTCTAAATAATCCACGAACGTTTGCGGTACCCGTTGTTGGGCGATTTTCCGTTTCGATGCGACACCGTTCATAGCACTCGTTCGAAAGGGCTGGCGAGCCAGTTGAAAGTTGAAATACCAGCGGCCATGTTGAGGGCCGCCCTGAATACGGTATGTGCGTCCAATGGAAATGCCAGACGCAATTGCAATTAAGTCATCTGGCTTTTGACGTTTATCCAAATGGATGGGCTTCCACGTTATCTGCCCAGCTCCATCGTTGCCCGATTTCACAGTAGATACACGATCGCTATGGCGAGGGCTACGCCGATGAAGAAAAGCCCACCGTATATGAAAGAGGTCCGCAGATTTGGAGCGGTGCGCTTCTCGTTATATTCGTCATAAGCTTTCTGCATCGCCGCAACTCCTAATAGCGGGACGGTGGATTGGGGGCCACCGTCCCATGGACCCCCTAGATTGGAGCGTAAGGGAGCAGGGTCCAGCTGACGGGATTGCCAGCAAGTTCATAACGTTAAACTGCAAAGTCGGTTCCGCTTGGATTGGGGAATCAAAAAAGGGGCGATGAGCTTGCGCACACCGCCGAGCAGCCTTCGCCTCCCTGGGGGTGGGGAGCCATGGCGAGGGCTATTAGCTGACTTGCAAAGGGTGTCAGTCAGCATCTGCATCAATGCGAAAATCACGTCGGTGTTCCTGATCGATCTACCGAAACACCAGCCAACACATGATTATGGCAACGCCGATGAAGAAGACCGTGTAAATCATGAACGAGCCTTGGCTGGGTGGGGGAGGCGTTTACCTTCATCGAATTGGTTGGGCATCCCGGTTGCTACCCCCTGCGAGTGATTTGGCCGTCATCCATCTCAAAAATGCCAACCGTTCCACCTTGGGCGATGAAGTCCGCTCTAAGCTCGCCCCATGTTCCAAGTGATATCCAGCCGCAACGGTCAATCCGAGCGATCTGTTGATCCGCCCGAGACTTGATTTTCATTGGCGGGAGTGTCCATACGGATAATTTCACCCTCGCGCATGGAAAAGACGCCGTGGCCTCCGCCCTGCTCATAGAAATCCCGTTCAAGCTCGCCCCACGTTCCCATAAAATGTCCGCAGGAGCTGCAGCGGATGGGCGTGTTCAAATCCACGTTGCCTGCGAGCGTGAGATAGATGGTCTGACAGTTCGGGCATTCGAGCTTGCTATCCAGCCGCCGCGACATGATAGCCTCCAGCGTATCTGTTGGTCATGATCTCGGTGATCAGATTTTCCTGAAACACTGCTGCCGACACGATTGCAGCTTCGTCGCGAAGCCCCTCGTCAAACAGGGTCATGACGCGTCGCGCAAGACGGTCGGCATCTGCGTGCGATTTTGGACAGCGCTGCAATTGCTTCGACGCCTTGAAGTGGGCGCGCTGCATCAGGTTCCAATCTTCGCTTGAATAAGAATGTTTTCTGAGACGACGCATGAACATGTCCTCCCGCGCTTACTTGGGCGAGAGCGCAC
>NZ_JBBNAM010000226.1:0-1420 GCF_037994425.1 Phyllobacterium sp. | reverse complement strand
AAAGTATCATCTGAATGATCCGATCCCGGTTCAGTATGTGGCGTGGCTCGGTCAGATTGTGCGAGGCGATCTTGGCATCTCGCTACGTACGGAGCAGCCCGTACTTGGACTGATCGCGCAAAAGCTGCCGGTGACCATCCAGCTGGCAGCGTTTGCCATGGTCATTGCGTTTTTAATCGGCGTGCCTGCCGGCATCATGTCTGCGATACGCAAAGGCACGGCTACCGACTATGCAATCAACGTTGTGGCACTGTCGGGCCTTTCGATCCCCAATTTCTGGCTCGGCCTCATGCTCATTTTGCTGGTATCGGTGCAGTGGCAATTGCTCCCGGCTTCTGGCTACACTTCCCCCCTCGAGGATATCAGCCAGAACCTGCGCACGATGCTGATGCCGGCTTTCGTTCTGGGAACAGGGCTTGCCGGCGTTCTGATGCGCCATACGAGGTCGGCCATGCTCGGCGTGCTGCGATCTGATTATGTGCGAACCGCGCGAGCCAAGGGGCTTAACGAAAGGACGGTGATCCTGCGCCATGCGCTGAAGAACGCACTTGTTCCGATCATCACGCTCTCAACGCTGCTGTTTGGCGAATTGCTCGCCGGGGCCGTCCTGACCGAACAGATCTTCACCATTCCAGGCTTTGGCAAACTGATCGTCGACGCCGTCTTCACCCGTGACTATGCGGTCGTGCAAGGCGTGGTGCTTTGCACTGCTGTTGGCTTCATCGTGATGAACCTCATCGCCGACATTCTCTACATCGTCGTCAACCCGCGCTTGAGAGATGCAACATGAGTGCCGTCGCCTCTGTTCCAAAAAGCCCTTTCGGCCGCCAGCTGTCCAAATTCGCCAGGAACAGGGCGGCAGTTGCAGGGGCCGTCATTGTCGGCCTGTTTGTGCTACTTGCCGTCTTTGCGCCGCTCATTGCACCCCATGATCCGTTTCAGACGAGCTTCGCCACGATACGCAAGCCGCCTTCTGCCCAGTTCTGGCTGGGAACGGATGAGCTCGGCCGCGATATTTTCTCGCGGATGATCTTTGGTGCGCGCGCATCCTTGATGGCCGGCGGCGTGTCGGTGGTGATTGCCGTCATTGTCGGCGTGCCATTTGGGTTGCTCGCCGGATATTTCGGCGGCTGGATCGATAGCATCATTTCGCGCCTGATCGACGCGATGCTGGCCATTCCCTTCCTTATCCTCGCCATTTCACTGGCTGCATTTCTCGGCGCCAGCCTGACCAATGCCATGATCGCAATTGGTCTTTCCGCTGCACCAATCTTTGCTCGCCTGACAAGAGGCCAGGTTTTATCGGTAAAGGCAGAGGAATATGTCGAGGCGGCACAGGTTATTGGCCTCAGACACCCGCGCATCATCCTGCGCTACATACTGCCAAACTCCATCCCTCCGGTCATTGTCCAGGCGACGC
>NZ_JBBNAM010000225.1:0-3332 GCF_037994425.1 Phyllobacterium sp. | reverse complement strand
GCGGTGAATTCGGCGTTCGCGGCCACCTGACGGCTTACAACATCAAGGATGGCAAGCAGGCTTGGCGGGCCTATTCGATGGGGTCTGACAAGGATACTCTTATCGATCCGGAGAAAACTACCAATCTCGGTAAGCCGGTTGGCCCCGATTCTGGCACGAATACCTGGGAAGGCGACCAGTGGAAAATCGGCGGCGGAACGACATGGGGCTGGTACTCATACGATCCGAAGCTGAACCTGATCTATTACGGCACAGGCAACCCTTCGACGTGGAACCCTGTTCAACGTCCGGGCGACAATAAATGGTCGATGACCATCATGGCCCGCGATGCCGATACCGGTATGGCAAAATGGCTCTATCAGATGACCCCGCACGACGAGTGGGACTATGATGGCGTCAATGAAATGATCCTGGCAGATGGCATCAAGATCGACGGCAAGGATCGCGATGTGCTCGTCCATTTCGACCGTAATGGCTTCGCCTATACGATGGATCGCGCAACCGGCGAGCTTCTGGTAGCAAAGAAATACGATCCGGCGGTCAACTGGGCCACGGAAGTGGATATGGACAAGAGCAGCAAGACCTATGGCCGTCCAAAGGTCGTGGACAAGTATTCGACCCAGGCACAGGGCGAGGATACGAATGCGACGGGCATTTGCCCGGCCGCTCTTGGCACAAAAGATCAGCAGCCTGCGGCCTATTCGCCAAAGACCAAGCTTTTCTATGTACCGACGAACCACGTCTGCATGGACTACGAGCCTTACAAGGTGAGTTACACCGCGGGCCAACCCTATGTCGGCGCCACGGTTTCCATGTATCCGGCTCCAAACAGCCATGGCGGCATGGGCAATTTCATTGCCTGGGATGCAGCCAAGGGTGAGATTGTCTGGTCCATTCCCGAGCAGTTCTCGGTCTGGTCCGGCGCTCTTGCCACGGACGGTGATGTCGTCTTCTACGGCACGCTCGAAGGCTATCTGAAGGCGGTCGATAAGAACGGCAAGGAACTTTACAAGTTCAAGACCCCTTCCGGCATCATCGGCAATGTCACCACCTACGAACATAAGGGCAAACAATATGTTGCCGTTCTGTCCGGTGTTGGTGGCTGGGCGGGCATCGGTCTTGCGGCCGGTCTGCTTGAAGCCAAGAATGCTGCGGCATGGCACGGTGCAGTCGACCAGGGCAGGGCCCAGGGCGACGAGAAAGAAGTCGTTGGCACTGCCGGGCTGGGTGCAGTCGGTGGTTATGCCGGTCTGGCGGACTACACCACCTTGGGTGGTCAGCTGACCGTATTCGCCGTTCCTGACTAAGAGGGAACGACGTCGGACACATTGTGAGCATGCGGATGCAAGCTCGAAGCAGTAGGGCCCGGTCCAACCAGGCCGGGCCCTTGGTGTCTCAAATGCCGAACTGACGATCAATCACAACCGTAAAAAACGGCATCGCGGGATGCTGACTGTGCGGATTGGAATATGAGGACTACGGATGCCCATTCGAAAGACAATACTTGCCGTCGCTGCCGGTCTTGCCCTTATGGCAAGCCAGGGCAGCACCTACGCCGACGACGCAGCAGCAGCTGCAGTCGCATCCGACGCCAACGGCAAATATGCCGACAAGGACGGAAATCCCACATACAAGATCCAGCCGGACGGCACCGTTGACTGGTATACCTATAGCGGCTATCGGCGGTTCAATTCGGAATGCCATGTGTGCCACGGCGCTGATGGTGCCGGTTCGTCCTTCGCGCCGGCTCTGGCCAATTCGCTGAAGTCGATCAACTATGCCGACTTCATGGGAATCGTTGCCGGCGGGCGCAAGAACTTGAGCGGTGGCAATGAAAAGGTCATGCCGGCCTTTGGCGACAACAAGAATGTCTACTGCTACATGGACGACCTTTATGTCTATCTGCGTGCCCGGGCGGTTGGCGAGCTGCCGCGTGGTCGTCCGGCAAAGCACGAGGACAAACCCGACGCGGCCAAACAGCAGGAATCGTCCTGCATGGGTGGTTGATATGAATGCATGCCGACGCCCCCTTCTAAAATGGATGACTGCCGCGATGCTGGCGGCGATCCTGGCGTCGCCGCAGGTGGTATTGGCGCAGGGCGCGGGGCTCGGCGCGGCAGGTGAACTTGTCGATCCTGATGTCCTGCGGGTTTGCGCCGATCCGTCCGACATGCCGTTCTCTGACGAGAACGGCATGGGCTTCGAGAACAAGCTTGCCGAGCTCGTCGCAGCAAAAACCGGCCGCAAGTCGGTCGCCTATACCTTTTATCCGATGGCAACCGGCTTTGTCCGCAATACGCTGCGCGCCAATCGCTGCGATATCATCATGGGCTATGCCCAGGGCGATGAACTCGTCCAGAACACCAATGCCTATTATCGCTCGACCTATGTCCTGATCTACAAGAAAGGCAATGGCCTCGACGGCGTCGACAGCATCGAGGATCCGCACCTCGCAACCAGGAAAATCGGTGTCGTGGCCGGGACCCCGCCATCCGCCAATCTCGCCAAGGCCGGCTACATGCGCAATGTCCGTCCCTATCCCCTGATGGTCGATACGCGTCTTGCGCCGTCCATGGCGGAGGTGATGATCAAGGAACTTAAAAGCGGCGTCATCGATGTCGCCATCCTCTGGGGACCAATGGCCGGCTACTATGCCAGGCAAATTGACCCCGATCTCGCCTTTGTGCCGCTTTTGAATGAAAAGTCGGGCCACATGGCATACCGGATCACCATGGGCGTACGGCCATCGGACCAGGAATGGAAACGGACGCTCAACAAGGTGATCAGGGAAAATCAGGCGGAGATCAACAAGATCCTCCTCGACTACCAGGTTCCCCTGATCGACGAAAACAACAAGCTGGTCACGCACTAGGGTAATTTGGGAGGAAAGGTGGTTGAAATTGCAGTGGAACCGGCTTGCGGTGGCCGCCGTTCTGTTTTTGGCAGCGACAAGCGCAGCGCTTGCCGCTGACGCGGTCCCGGAACCGGACGGCTACAGGACGCAGGCTTACCGGGCGCCGACGCCGGCGACGCTCAAAGGCGCGGCGGTGATAACGACAGATGAGGCGGTGGAACTCTGGAAGAGCAAAAAGGCAATTTTTGTCGATGTTCTTCCCCACGATCCAAAGCCGGCCGGTCTTCCGGCGGGAACGATCTGGAAGGAAAAGATGCGCGAGGACATTCCGGGAAGCATCTGGCTTCCAAATGTCGGATACGGCGTCATCAACAAGGAGACAGAAGCCTATTTTCGCAAGGGCCTCAGGTCTCAAATGGGGGATGACGCCAACAGGAAGGTGATTTTCTATTGCATGGAAAACTGCTGGATGTCGTGG
>NZ_JBBNAM010000224.1:0-35733 GCF_037994425.1 Phyllobacterium sp. | reverse complement strand
GTCGATGACGCAACAACAGGCAATTCTCGGGGCGTTTCTGTTCATCGTGCCGGCGACGCTCCTCTCGGGGTTCGCGACGCCAATCGAAAACATGCCCGAGTGGTTGCAGCCGGTCACGCTGATCAATCCGCTGCGCTATTTCCTGGTTGTCGTCAAAGGCGTGTTTCTGAAGGACGTCGGACTGATGGAAGTCGCGCGCCAGACTGTGCCGCTGGTTTTGATTGCGGCAAGCACATTGACTGCGGCTGCCTGGCTGTTCCGGAGACGGTTGGAGTAACCGCCTCCCCTCAGGAAGCAACCTCCATATCAAAGGGTGGATAGGATCGGCGCAGCCAATCCTCGAAGCCGATCTTGCCGAGCCGCGCGTTGTCGCGGGGCAGAAGCGACTGGTCTTCGATTTCGGAGCCGAAGAAGCGGGCACGAATGTCCGGCACGACTGTCCGCGGGTCATCGGTTTCCTTCAGGTAACGGGCAACCAGATCGCTCAAACGAATGCGTTCGGGACCGGCAATTTCGACCGTTCCGTAGAGTGGCTTTGCGAGGGCGACATTCGCCAGCGCATCGGCAACCTCGTCGGCCGCGATCGGCTGGACCCAGGCTGGTGAAAGGCGGGCGACCGATCCGACTGTTCCTGCGTCGGCGATGTCCTTGATGAATTCGAAGAACTGGGTGGCGTGGATGATCGTGAACGGGACAGGTGAAGCCTTGACAAGTATCTCCTGGACGAACTTCGCCCTGAAGTAGCCTATTTCCGGCAGCCGCTCCGTTCCCACGACGGAAAGCGCGATATGGTGCTTTACGCCTGCGTTGACTTCTGCTGAAAGCAGATTGTGGCCGGCTGTTTCGAAGAACTCGCGGGCCGTCTTATCTTCAAAGGAAGGCGCGTCTGCCAGATCAAGCACAACCTCCGCACCGGCCAGTGCCTCCTGAAGACCTTCACCCGTGACGGTGTTGACGCCGGAGCTGGGGGACGCGGCAAGAACGTCGTGGCCTTGGTTGCGCAAACGCGCCACGGTCCTGGAGCCGATAAGGCCGGTCCCGCCGATGGCAACGATCTTCATCCAGTTTCTCCAATATCGTTGTTCTGGGTCCATTCTTAAGCGGCCCATTTTCCTTGGTATAACAACACCTATTCCGGCAAGCCTGCTTTCCGCAGCCCCTCCACGAATATGGCCAGATCGTCCTGACGGTGGATCGGAAGCCAGTCTTTGAGATTGGAGATGCGCAGGGCCGGATCGAGCTGGCGTAAATGCTGCATCGCCCGCTGGGCTTCGTCCGTCCGTCCGGCAAGTGCGTGGCTTGCTGCGATGACGGCGACTACCATCAGGAAGCTCGGCAAATCCCTGAACGATTTTTCCGCCCAGGATGACGCCGTGTCGAACCGTCCGGCAAACAGGTGGGAGACTGCCATGCCCGCCTGCATGCGATACATTTCCGGGTCGAGTGGGCTCAGCCGCATCGCCCGCTCGAAGGACGCGATTGCGCCGTCATGATCGCCGCGCCACGTTTTGAGGTAGCCGCCGAGGAACCAGGCGGCCGCGAGGTTCTGGTTGAGCGCCAATGCCCGATCGAGCAGTTCGATGCCGCCATCGAGGTCGCCTGCGAGATGGCCAAGGGCATGACCACCCCTCGTCAGGGCAACCGCATCGTTCCTGCCCAATTCAACGGCTCTCTTGGCCAGCCGAATGCCTTCGGATATCTCTTGCGGCCGATCCGTCATCCAGCCGTTGACCTTGCGCCAGAAATAGCACCACGCCGCCATGCCGTGGGCCGAGGCAAAACCTGGGTCGAGTTGTATTGCCTTGTTGAACAGCGGCAGTGCCTCTGCGACGGCGGCCTTGGTTCCCTTTTGCACGTCCGCCACGCCGCGCAGATAACAGTCATAGGCATCGAGGCTTTCAGTAGGTTTCTGCCGCGCACGTTCGATCTCCGCCAATTCGAGCTGCGGCGCTATCGCACCAACAACGCTCGCCGCCACCTGGTCCTGCAACTGGAAGATGTCGTCGAGATTGCCTTCGAATCGGTCTGCCCAGAGATGTCCCCCTGTCGTGGCATCAATCAGCTGTCCGGTGATGCGGACGCGGTTTGCCGACTTGCGCACGCTGCCTTCCAGAACGTACCGGACACCCAATTCGCGCCCCACTTGCTTGACGTCAACCGTCCGGCCCTTGTAGGTGAAGCTCGAGTTGCGGGCGATGACGAACAGCCAGCGAATGTGCGACAACGCTGCGATGATGTCTTCCACCATGCCGTCGGTGAAATATTCCTGCTCCGGATCGCCGCTCAGGTTGTGGAACGGCAAGGCCGCTATGGAGGGCTTGTCAGGAAGGACCAGAGGCAGTTCGGAGGACTCGGGCAGTTCAGCGCGTTCGGGATTATCTCCCGGCAAGCTGGCACCATCCGACGGATTGGCTTCGGCAACCTCGCCAGTAAAACGAAACCCTTTTCGGGCAACAGTTCGGATCAGGCGCTGTTCCTGGCCGTTGTCGCCAATTGCCTTGCGTGCGGCATTGATGTGGCTGGTTATCGTCGCTTCAGAGACGATCCGGCCGTCCCAAACCGCGCCAAGTAAGCCATCCTTGCTGACGACGCGGTCGCGGTTTTGCACCAGGTGGACCAGCAGGTCGAACACTTGCGGGCCGATCGCTACAGCCTCGGAGCCACGGGTGAGCTCGCGTCGATCAGGGTCGAGAGTGTAATCTCCAAACACGAAATGCATCTTCGGCGATCTCCAAACCGCACACCCTTGTCGGGCATGTAACAAGGCGATCGGTCGCAGGCTTGTCGACAACGCCGTGGCCTTCGCCAGCGAATCGCCTGAGGTGCATTTGACGGCACTTAAACGAATATTCAAGGGAAAATCCGTCGTTTTTGGAGGTCCCTGCAAGGACTTCCGGCCAGCATGCTGGCAATCTCCCCAACAAATGATCGCGATCGATGTTGGAGGGAGGCCAAATTGTGAAGATTGTCGTCATCGGGGATAGCGGCATCATAGGAACGAAGCTGGCCAACAGGCTTCGACAACAGCGTCACGAGATAGTGGCCGCATCCGCCAATTCCGGCATCGAAAACTTGTCTGGCAAGGTACTTGCCAGGGCACTCCAGGGTGCTCAGGTCATCATCGACGTATCAAACGCGCCCTCATTCGGGGAAAGGGCCGTTCCGGAGCAGGTAGACGCATCAAGTTGCAAGGTTCTTGCCAAGGAGGCTCCCCCGGGTGTCGCACATCACGTTGCGCTGTCGGTGGTCGGCATCGAACGCCATCCCGAGAACAGCTACTGTAGGGCGAAGCTGGTTCAGGAACAGCTGATCAAGGCCTCGAACATTCCATTTACGATCATCCGTTCGACACAGTTTTTCGAGTCCGTTTGGACCATAGTCCAATCCAGTACGGTGGGAGAGCGCGTCCACCTGTCGCCTGCCCTGTTCCAGCCTGTCAGTTCCGACGACGTTGCTGATGCCGTGGCCGAAGTCGCGGTCGGGATGCCGCTAAACCGCATCGTCGAGATCGCCGGGCCTGAACGGTTGCCGATCGACGAGTTCGTTCGTCAATACTTGCATGCTGCGAAAGACCCGCGGACGGCGATACCCGATGTCCATGCACGTTTTTTTGGTGCGGAATTGGACGACCTGTCGCTTACGCCTGGAGACAATCCAATGATCGGACAAATCCGTTTTGAGGACTGGCTTAGGACCGTATGCGAGGCAAGCCATCATCCCGAATGCTGAATCTCGCTATTGCAGCGCAAGGCTGCGCAACGCATTGGAGGGTAAAATGAACATTGTAACCGGGCATGTATTCAGCGCTAAGGAAACTCGGTCCCGTCTCGAGCCAGAACCCCTTGTTTTGGTGGTGGACGACGATGAAGCGGTTCGGCTTTCGATCTGCGAGTTGCTGGATTCAGTCGGAATTGACTCTGAGGGTTTTGCCTCCACCCAGGCACTCATGGACGCCGATGTGCTGGATCGGCCGGGCTGCATGATACTCGATGTCCGGATGCCGGGCGTGAGCGGCCTTGATTTCCAGGCCAGCCTTGCCGCGAACGGCATTTCCGCCTCGATCGTCTTCCTGACCGGCCACGGCGACATTCCGATGACGGTCCAGGCGATGAAGGCCGGTGCGGTCGAATTCCTGACCAAACCCGTGCGCGACCAGACGCTGCTCGATGCAGTGAACAGGGCCATAGGAATCGACAAGGGCAAGCGGGCGGAGCGGCGCACCGCTGATGCCAGCCGTGCGTTGTATGAGACGCTGACCCCGCGTGAACGGCAAGTCATGGAGGCGGTCGTGCGGGGCGCACTGAGCAAACAAATAGCGTTCGAACTGAACATATCGGAAATCACCGTCAAGCTTCATCGGAGCAACGTGATGCGAAAGATGAAGACACCCTTCCTAACGCACCTGGTTCGCGTGTGGCAGTCCCTACCCGAGGATATTCGTCATGAATACTCGTCTTAGAATTTCATTTGGTTTTGAGGAAGCCGTGACCGCCAGGAAACCGTGCAACTTCCGTGAGTTGCACGAAAAATTTCGGCTTAATCACCGTTTCCATCTGGCTGGCGAGCGGCCCAGCACGACAATACTTGTGATGATCGACAACACCGCGCGGCTGGAGGCAGAAGCCAAGCTGCGGAAAATCGAGGCTGACTTTTCGCACGCGGCGCGACTTTCGACATTGGGAGAGATGACCACGTCGATAGCGCATGAAATCAAGCAACCGCTCTCGGCAATTTTGATGAACGCACAAACCAGCCTGCGATATCTACGGAAGGCGGAGCCAAACCTTGAGAAGGTCGAACAGCTCACGTCCCGGATCGTCGAATCCGCGCAGCGTGCCAATGACATCGTCGTCCGAATTCAGGATATGGCCGGCAAGCGTGCTCCAGCCAACAGTTCATTAGAGTTCAACGACGTCGTTCAGCAGTGTCTGGCTTTCCTTCACCACGAGAGCGATGACAAGCACGTTACAATCAAGGCTGCGCTCCAGCCGAACCTCCCGGCCATCCGCGGTGACCGGATTCAGCTGCAGCAAGTTATCGTCAACCTGATCGTCAACAGCATACAGGCAATGAAGTCGGCACCTGAAACGCAACGCGAGATTCACATCGAAACCAGTCTGGACCAAAGCAATCATGTCTCCTTCTCGATAAGGGACACTGGCATCGGTATCCCGATCGAGCACATGGAGCAGATCTTTGACGGATTCTTCACGACGAAGGAAGGCGGGTTGGGCATAGGACTGGCGATCTGCCAGTCAATAATCAATACCCACGGCGGCAACATAACCGCAGCCAACCACCCTGACGGCGGAGCGTTATTCCGCTTTTCGATACCAACAATAAGCGAAGTGGCATCGTCAAAATTTCAGACCCCAGCAATCGATTGATCAATCAAAGCGAACAATCGCCATTCCTACCGGAAAGCACTGTGAGACATAATCCAATGTATAATACCATTCGATCCGATGGCAGGGCAACTTTGCAAACGAAGCAATCACCGATCATCGACCGGAAATCGATGCACCAACGCCATGGATAAGCACAAACCTTCCCCCAAAACGACAGCATCCCGCTTTCTGCGCGGCTTCAAGCTATTCATGAGTTCCGAGGCAGGCAAGAAAGCCAGATGGATGCTTGTCGGCCTGGTTATTCTCTTGTGCGGAATTAACATGTTGAACGTCGTCAACAGCTACGTCGGCCGGAATTTCATGACTGCCATTGCAGACCGGAAGACCGCGGAATTCTCCCAGCAAGCAATCTTCTACATAGGGGTCTTCGCCGCCTCAACCGTCGTTGCCGTCTTTGCGCGTTTCACTGAAGAGCGTTTGGCGCTGCTGTGGAGGGAGTTCCTGACACGGCGGGCGGTCACACTTTATCTGTCCGATGCCGCCTATTTTCACATGGATGCTTCGGGACAACTCACCTATCCCGATCAGCGGATTTCAGATGACGTTCGTACCTTCACGACCACCACGCTCTCGTTCGTCATCATGATATTCAACAGCGGTCTCACAATCGTTGCCTTTTCGGGAGTCCTGTGGTCGATCAGCCCGCTGCTGTTTGGCGTTGCTGTCGTCTACGCCGCTTGCGGATCCTATCTGACCATCGCCCTCGGCCGCCCTCTCATCCAGCTGAACTACGACCAGCTCGACAAGGAGGCCGGCTTCCGCTCGGGCCTCATCCACGTCCGGGAGACCGCCGAAGCCATCATGGTGGCAAGCGGTGAAGAGCGGCAGAAGGCCCGTCTCCTCCAGCGCTTGGACGAGGCGATCGGCAATTTCCGCCGAATCACCGCCGTCAATCGGAACCTTGGATTCTTCACCACGGGCTACAACTGGCTGATCCAGATCATTCCTGCCCTGATCGTTGCGCCCGCCTTCATCAGAGGCGATGTGGAATTCGGCGTTATCACCCAATCGGCCGCGGCCTTCGCGATGCTTGTGGCTGCGTTTTCATTGATCGTCACGCAATTCCAGTCGATTTCCAACTTCGCTGCTGTGATTGCCCGGCTCGGCACGCTCCTTGAGGCTTTCGAACAATCTCATGCTCCGGCGGAGCCGTCAGGCATCGACATTGCCGAAGACGAAGGAAGGTTGGCTTTCGAGCACTTGACCCTTTTGACTGCAGACGGCAGGCCTTTACTGAAGGACTTGTCGGTATCTGTCGAAATTGGGACCCGCGTGTTGATCACCGGACCCAACCAGGCAGCAGGCGTCGCCCTGTTCAAGGCGGCAGCACATGTTCCGGCCACAGGCAGCGGTCGCATCGTACGCCCCAGCCGCGGCGGATTGTTGTTTCTCCCGCAGCAGCCTTACCTGATGCCGGGAACATTGCGTCAGACCCTTGTGTCTCCGGACAAGGCCGAGGAGATTTCGGATGACCGGATTGTCGACCTTTTGCGGGAGTTCGATCTCGATGTCGGTCAGGCAGGTGGCCTGGACCAGGAAAGGGATTGGGACGCCGTACTGTCACTGCGCGAGCAACAGCTCTTGGCCTTGGTCGGCATTATTCTCGCGGGTCCACGCTTCGTCTTTCTTGATCGGCTGGAGACCACGCTTGGGACCGAAGAGTTTCGCAAAGTCCTTCATGCGCTTTCCAGGAATGCAATAGCCTACATCAACAACGGCGCGACCAGCGCAGGCGAAAATCTGTATGACGCGAAATTGAGGTGTGAATCGGAGGGTAAATGGACGTGGACAGTGTTCACGTCCAGACACCAGCTCACCGCGAGCGCATGACTGATTAGGTCTCCTTCGGCTATCGCCCATGATGGAAATGCGCTCTACTGACGTTAATATCGACCTCTTGCCGTTGAACGATGATCTCGATTGCGCAAGGAGGCGCTGCCATGAGTCCTGACCCCTAGGGGACGAGCCAGGAGGCCCGGCGCAATGTCTATCCCCCCAAGAAACTTTCGGGCCTTGCGCAACCAAAACGTGAACCCAGATTTCAGGTTCCGTTGCAAACTTTCCGTCAATGAGATCTATGGGATTGAAAAGGTTCAACGTCGAACTGGAAAATCGCGATGTTCAAGGGACGCCAACGTTCGAAGGCAGGACTTCTTATCAGCAGAGACACTTCGCCTTCGCACAGAAGCGTTGCCGCAGAATAATCTTCGGGGGCTGAGCCCTTGAGGGCGGTCGACGATTCAATCTGCAGTGCAAGACGACCTCGATGCCTGATGATAAGGTTGTTGGTTTTCTAGTTCTTCATATCGGATAACCGGAGCCTAAAATGACCGAAAAGACCTTCTCGACGCTTGCGGCCGCAATATTCGGAATCGTTGCCGCGTTGCACCTCGCCCGCATTCTCATAGGTTGGTCGATTGTCGTCGACGGCTGGACGGTTCCTATGTGGGTCAGTTGGGTAGGCCTCATCGTCGCCAGTGCCTTGAGCTACTACGGCGCCAAGCTCGCCATGCGATGATCCAATATAGGGAGCATCCACCGGGTAAAGCATTATGCTCGCTTTTCTCGCCGCCAACGGATAACAGGCTGCTCTCTTATTGCGGTCTTGGCGTTTTGATACCGTGAATCGCTGCTTCAACAAGCGCTGGTAATTGTCGTCTTGCTCGGACCGACGCGGGCTGCTGCAGTCAGCGCAAGACGAACAGGCAGTCCACGGGTCTCGACAACTGCATGAATCTTTGTCGTCAGTCCGTCCCGCGACCGGCCCATCAACTGTTCACTGTTGCCAGCGATGCAGGCTCCATGCTGGTGCACTCGCACAATGGACGCATCAATCATCTGCACGGCACCATGGTCGCCCGTTCGCGTGGACCCACTGGTGGCAAGCGCCTCAATCAGAGTTGCTGGACGCATAGGTCATGGAAAGATTGGTCACAGCAAGTCAGCGGAATCCCTCCAGATTCTTCGGCAGTTTTGCGTCTTGATGGGGCCGTTCGCGGTCATGACGGTCCTGCGGCGGTGCTCGGGCAGCGTTGTCGCCGTCGGAGATCGATCGCGACGATGATCATGCGGCCATTGGAGCACGGGCATGGCGGCCTCCAGTCGCACGTTGCTGAAATTCGCGGCGACGCAGCAATTCAGTCGCTTTCAGAGCGATGCGGACATTCAGCGAGCCGGGCTCACCGAACCGGATTTATAAGTACGCCCTTAGTTCAAATGATGAACTTGCGTCCCCGGCTTATCTGGTTCACGCAAAAGTTGCAAAATGGCGCGCTGTCGTCAGTGATTTTGGCTATGATCGTGGCCGGGCGTGGCGCCCGCTGTAAAAGGGCGCGCAATCAAAGTTAATAGGCAAGGAGGAGACATGAAAGAGGCCGCGTCCGGAAAAAAACGGATCATTGAGATGCAAATGATGATCGAGGGACAGTCACACTTCCAGCCTTCGGGGCGCGTCACTCCAGAAGGTTCGTGGCACGGGCGTCTCCTGCCGCAAGCCCCCCAAGCTTGTGACGGTCGCTCTCGCCAACAAGATGGCCCGCATCGTATGGGCACTCATGGCAAAGTGTGGGGTCTATAAGGCTTCAGCTGGGGCGGCATGATCGCCCGGCCAGAGGTCGTCGAGATGCAGCAAACGGAAGGTATGGCGCAACAGTCGATGAGACGGGATCGAGAAAGCCAGTATTCTCCAGGGTGCTTCGAGCAGGCCGGATTGATTTGGAGCCCGATCCGCGAGCTCTCATACGGGCCAGTGACGCATGAACGGTCGCGCGAAAAGGCCGGACAGATGTCGGCACCCGACTACACGCGTGATACCGCCGAAAACTATTCTTGCATTCACCGGGGCGTCCACAGATGGAGATGGAGAATGGTTCAAGACCGAAGGACGAAACCAACCCGTCCTGCGGGCGGAGAAGATTTAGCCGATCGGCTGAAACGCCGGTCAAAACGCAAACGAACCCAAGGAAAAGCCGCCAATCGGAGGCATCTTGCCCCTTGCGTTCTTTCATTGGAGATTTCCATGGGACTGATGGCCAGATATTTGCGCTGCGCGACGTTCTTGCTGTTCGTCATCTTGTGTTCAGTCAGCATGGCCTCGGCCCAGGCCAGCAGGTCCGGCTGTACGCTGCAAAAGGTCGGCGGAACGTCCCGCCAGCTGCTGCGCTGCCCGGGTGGCCTGTCTATTGTTGCTGAACAGGGCGCTCGCTACTCACTCGTTGACCGCAACCGGGACAGTCGGGTGGATGGTGTAAGATTGCAGAGCAAGGCACTGCTTCTGGACTTTGCGCCAGGTTCCGGCGCCGGGTTCCAGGTCACGACACCGCAAGCGATCGCTGCGGTGCGCGGAACAAGGTGGGCCGTGGATGTTGGCGCCGGCAAGACGTCGGTATTCGTCGAGCGGGGCCAGGTCGGGGTTCAGCGACCTGCCGCAAATGCGGGCGTGGTCCTTGGACCGGGTGAAGGTGTCGACGTCGATCAAGGTACCAGCGCCTTGACCGTTAAACGCTGGCCGCGTGCCCGGGTATCGGCATTGATGGCCCGCTTTGGCCAATGACCCTATGAGCGGGCGAGCGATCCAGACGCTGATTGCCCTCGTCATCGCGGGACTTTGGGGCGTGAGCCTTGGCCTTGCGCATCTTCGCGGCGACATGTGGTTCATCGATCGCGTCGAGGCAACTATGACGGATTTGAGGACGGTCATTCGCGGCCAAAGGCCCGCACCTGACTTTGTCACCATCGTGGCCATCGACGATGAGGTGGTTCGTCAGACCGGCAGCTATCCCTTGGCGCGTGCAAAGCTTGGAGAGTTGGTTGATGCAATTGTGGCCCTGAAGCCCAAAGTCATCGGCATCGATACCCTGCTCCTCGATCCGGGGCCTGTCGAGGGCGATCAGCAGCTTGCCCGGTCGCTCGCCAAGAGCCCGGCGGTGCTTGCCGCCGCAGCGGTTTTTCCACAAGGTCAGCAGCAAACGCACGACAACCCTGGCGATCCACTGGCAGGCGTACCCGATGCGGAGCGTTTTTTGTTGCCTTTGCCCCAGTTCAGTGAGGTGGCCGCCACCGGCGTGGTCAACGTGTCGACGGATCGCAACGGAACGCCGCGGCTTGTGCCACTGCTTTTTAAAAGCGCCACCGCGATCGAGGCATCCTTCCCGCTCCGGGTGGTTTCACTGGCAAAAGGTGTCGAGCCTTCGGTGGAACCCGGCCGATTGTTGCTTGGAGACCAGGTGATCAGGACGGATATCGGGCAGATCCTGCCACTCGCGTTCTATGGCGCGCGCGGGTCGATCAAGACCATCAGCGCCACTGATGTGCTGGGTGGCAAACTATCGCGCGAGAGCATCGAGAACCGGATCGTCGTCATCGGAAATACCGTGACGGGTGGCGGCGATGTTTTCCCGACCCCGTTCGATCCGGTTCTGCCTGGCGTCGAGGTGGTTTGCACGGCAATTTCGCAATTGATGAGCGGCGATGGCCTCATCCGCGATCGCACCGTCCGGATCGTGGATGCGGGCTTAGCGGTCGCACTTCCACTGATCCTGGTCAGTCTGCTTGCCTGGCGCCGCAACGCCATCGGCCTGGTTGCGGTCCTATGCGTGGTCCTTGCCTGGTTTGCGTTCAACATCGCCGCGTTCTTCAACGGCATCTGGCTGAGCGCTGCCACTCCCATGGTGGCGGCCATTCCCCCCGCACTTGTCTTCGGGGCAACACAGCTTTGGCTCGGAAGGCGGCGGGCGCAGCAATTTGCCGAGCAAAGCAAACTTCTGCAGCAGGTGCAGGCGCCCGGGCTCGGCAACTGGCTCGCACTTAACCCTGGCTTCCTTGCCGCGCCGGTGCGTCAGGACGCAGCTGTCGTGTTCGTCGATCTTTCAGGCTTCACCGGCCTTAGCGAAACGCTGGGTCCGGGCGCCACGCGGGAACTCCTCAACGGGTTTTATCAGCTGGTTGACACAGAGGCCGCCACCAGTGGCGGGGCAATCACCAGTTTCATGGGCGATGGAGCCATGATCCTCTTCGGATTGCCCGCTGCCAGCCCTGATGATGCAGGCAACGCCCTTCGCTGCTGCATTGGCCTTTGCGACCGGATGCGGGCATGGCTGGCCACCCTGCCTGAGGCGGTCCGAACCCGCATCGGCTTCAAGGTCGGCGCCCATTTCGGCACGATCGTAGCCTCAAGGCTGGGGGGCGGCAGCCGCCAACAGATCACCGCAACGGGTGACACCGTGAATGTTGCAAGCCGTCTCATGGAAGTGGCCGCCAGTAACGGGGCTGAACTCGCACTGAGCGAGGAAATGTTGCGTGCGGCCGGAGGACGTTCCGATAAATTCAAGTCAGGCGTATTGCGTGGCCCGCTCGAAACGCAGCTTCGCGGACGCGCCGGGTCGCTCGCCATCTGGCTCTGGCATGGCGCAACGGCTGACGGGGCGTTCGATCAGATCAAAATGTCGAAGTAAAGTTCGCTCGCCGACACGCCAGGAAGGGGGCGCTCTGGGGTTTCGTCGGAGCGGATGACGCCCGTCTTTGCCGCCGAGCCGAGCGCTGCCATCAGTTCCTCGAGGGGGATCTTCTCCCATCCTTTCCTGATCGCTGTCTGGTGATCGACCGGGACCGCCGCGACAGACAGGTTCTTCATGAGGGCAAGCCCGTTGGCGCGCAGCGTGGCATTGTGACTTCCGTGATGACCGACCTTGTAGAAAATCGTCCTTGCCAGAAGGTCCGGTCCCGTCACGTCATTGCCATCGATTTTCCAGGAAAGGTCGGCCCAGGAGAGCCAGTTGCCGACCTGGGCGTCGGCAACAAAAAGAAGAACATCGCCGCCTTTCAGCTCGATCGCGAGCACGAGGCTGGTATTGTTGGTGGCGCCATCGAGTGCGAGCGCCAGCGCCGACGCACCGTCGAGCCATGCCGTGTCGATCTTGCGCCATTCGGGAGCATCCTCGCCCGGCCCCCAATAGTGCGCGCGGAAGAAATCCATGCCGCGCGTCAGGGCAAGTGGAATGGCGCGAAGGTCGCTGAATGGAGCTCCCGCATCGTTGGGCTGGAGCGCGGCCGTTACGTTTTCGGGCAGCTGGTGGGCCGCAACGCCATAGGTATCAGGGTCTTGCGACGAGGGAAGCGTCTTGCGGATCAGCTTGGCGTCATGCGGCGGCCCGAGGACATAGAGCCTGGCATCGGCGTCCTTCAAGCGGATCGGCTCGTCCGTTGCGCGGCAATAACGCACCTTTCCCATTTTCATGACCAGGTTCAGCGCATCTGCCGTTGAAGCGCCGCGCGGTGCCCCGAAAAAGCCGAGCAGACCATCGATCTTCCTGGCACCCGCCTCGTCGCCTGCCATTGTCATCGCCGCTGCGCTCATGCGCAGCGCTGCGAGCGCCTCGGACCTTTCCTTGCGAAGCGCATTTGCAAGGGCATCGTGGGGATCCTCGGTCCATGCCACCCACACTTCGCCAACCGTCAACTTTGCGAATACGTCGGCGGCCTGGATGAAGCCGGAAACGTGATCCCAGTGCTGATGCGTCACGACAACGATGTCGATGTGGCCTTCGCACTCCTTGGCAATATCCTGCGCTACGCGGGTCATCTTTGCGTCGGCATCTGTCGTGCCCAGAACCACGCCGCAATCGATCAGGATGCGATAGGCACTGGCGTTCTTGCGCGGAAGCGTCACGAGAAAGCAGTCACCAAAGCCCTGCCGGTACATTCGAACGCGTGGCCGGCCAGGCTTGCCGCTTTTCGGCGAAGCAGGACCGGGAGTTTTCTTCTTCGCCATTTTAATCTCCTCGTGCCCTAATGGCCGCCATGCAGCATTGCAAAAGGTTCGTCTCCCGCGGGCGACTCATTGAAATACTGCAATCTCAATCCCGCTTCGAACTGCCGCCGATAGGCCGCCTGCTGGCTCATGCGCACCGCGCTCGTGACACGCTTGCGGATGCAGTAGCGCACAGTGTTGGTCTCAAGATCGATGACCAGCGTGCATCCGCCCCGATAAAGGCCATCGAGAGCCCGGTCCGGTCTGAACGTCTGCGTGATCTCGACGATCAGATCGGTGCGGCTCTGGCCGTCCGGGCCGATGCGCCTAGCCGGTCGCACTGCGTGCACTTCGAGCCCGCGCATGACGCCTTTCATGTTTCCGATACTCATGTTCTGGCTCTTGCGGACAAAGCCCAACATCGAGATCTCCTCATCGGACACCTGCTTGGCTGAGACGAGCCAGGCATGGAACGCTGCGGCGTTCACCTGCGAGGCTTCGTAAGCGAGCCGCCGGTCATTGTTCAAATTCCATGTCAGTTTCATCTGGGAAAGGATGGCATCCAGATTGATCAAGGGAAGCGGCGGCGACTCCCAGATGAGATTTCCCGGCGACAGATGGCGAACACCCGAAGGATAGATCCCCCGATCGCGGAAAGCGGCCACGAAAGCGACGCGGTACCCACGCGGGTCGTCCGGCACGAGATCGCGGTCCGCCGTGATGAGAGCACGGAGATAGTCGCCGAAGGTAATGTCGACCGGCGGGCAATAGTCGAGCGCCCTTATACACATTCTCAGCACCTGGGCGGCGACCTTGCTGGCTTCCTCGGCCATGCGGTCGGCAAGTTCAACAGATATGTCGCCGGGCGGCAGGACGCCGGTGCCCTGCGTCGCAAGCTTGACCAGATCGAGCATCCTCGCCTTGTAGATCGACAAAAAGGCGGCAAAAATTGCCGAAACGAGGACCGCGCCCAAGGCATGCGGCTCCTTGCTTGTGCCATAGTCGGTCGGTTGCGGCTTGCGCGCGACCCATTTGCCGTCAGCGTCGCGCGCACCGATTGCATCCCGCAGCGCTCCATAGCCGCCACTCAAAGCTTGACCGAATTCGATGGCAAGCTCGGACAAAAGGTTCTCCTGAGCAAGATCGCCGCGTGTGCGCCTGATCTGATGGCGCAACGCCTCTGGCATGGCGAAGTGTTGAAATAGCGCGACGATATCGGCAAACGCTTCATGAAAGGCAAGAACGTCCGGGTTGGTCGGTTCGCGAAAGCGGCTATGCAACCCGTCCAGCAAGGCATGGGTCGTCTCATGTGCGATGACGTCGTGGGACAGTGCCGTGAACACGACGCCGTGCGGCAGCCCAAGGCCCGCCGTTTTCTCGCTTGCGGTAAAATAGCCAAACAGCAGCGCCTTGCGGTCAGGGCTGTAGTAGGCGTTGCGGGCGCGGATCGCGTGCGGGTAGATACGCAGCCGCCGGACGTATTCGCTGCGTATCTTGTCGGCGACCGTCACAAAACGCGGCGCCCACAATGCCGACCTGCCAAGCGCGTGTTCGAAAAACTCGATCGTGCGCATGGCAACCGCGTAGGCCATTTGTTGATGGAACTGCGGATTGCCCTCCGATGGCGCGAGCCCGTCCTGCGGCAAAAGATGCGGATGGTTGAGATCGACCGGCGCATAGGCGCAGCGGCTGGCCGGATCGATGTCGATGATTTGAAGGTACTCGCCGATCGGTCCTGGACCAAGATCACGCTCCCATCTGACGTCAAGCACGGCTTCATTGATCGGGGCGGTCTCAAGAGTGGTGGCAAGCGATGGATCGAGGGCAAAGACACGCAGGCGGCGGCGTGTCGGCGGCGCAATAGCTGGTGCCATTGCTGACGCGAGATGGAACTTGGTGATGGCGTCCTCGGCCTGCGGCAACGATATTGCCGGTACCGCGGTCGGCATTGCGCCAGCGAGCATGTCGCGCAGGCGGCGCGACACGGAAGGTTGCGCCATCAAAGCTTCGGCAATGTTGAGCCTTTGACTTGCGGTAAGTGTCTGCGGATCGACCGACGGGTCAGGCAAGACTGCCTCCACCTCAAAAGATTGCGACAGTTGCAGTGCCTCAAGTTCGAGCATCCTGCGGCCCGGGTCGGCCGCCGCTATGCCCAATTGCCCTCCGGTCAACACGTTGAGGATCGGGAACAGCGCGCTGTCGGGCGGCGACTTGACGAGATCGGCCGCCCTTGCAGGCGCGATATTCAGCGCTGCCAGCGCCTTGAGCTCTCCACGTCCGAGCCGGCGCGGATCGCCACGCGCGTCGGCCGACTGAAAAAGTGCCTTGCGAACTGCTTCAACGCGCATCCAGTCCTCGCGATAGGCGATGACCTTCGCCATGTTCTTTTGCAGCCACAGCGCCGCTGAGGCGGCAACCTGCGGTGTTGCCGATGATGTGCCGTTACCGTCGAAATCGACAATGGCAGGGCAGCCCTTGCGCGCCCAGGTCGTATTCGGCGTACAGGCAGCCATGGCGGTCGTCATCTTGGATGCGGGGCCGTAATTTCCCGCCATGAGAGTGGCGGCAAGGTCCGCGTAGGGCGCGTGATTTGCCATGACGCCGCAGGCGGCAACCACCCGATTGAAACGGGCCGGATAGACAATGTTCCGGGTCGGAAGATTGGCGTAATTATTGCCTGCGGCGGTCACGATGAAGACACCCCGCTCGTACAAGGCATTGACTGCCTCTGCCCAGGCCTGGGATGCAAGCCCCCCCATGCTCATCGTGATCACATGGACCCTCGTGGCAGGGTTGGCGCAAAGAGCGTGAACGTAGTCGAACGCTCTGGCGATCGAGCTGTTGGAGAACAGGACGACGCTGTTGGCGACGCGAAGCGGCACGATCTCGGCATTCGGCGCGCAACCGATGACGGATGTGGTGGCAAAGGCCTTGCCCGCCAGAATCCCGAGCGTGCCGGTTCCATGCCCCGGATTCGACAAGGCGGCGTCGCCGGTTGTATCCGTCGCATCATTTGGCCGGTTCTGATCGACAAAATTGCGCTGCAGCGTAAAGTTCATGTGCGCTGGAAGGCTGCGGTGCTGCGGATCATAACCGGTATCAAGATGCGCCACGCGGACCCGGCTGCGTGCGTCAGGCAGCCCCACCTCCGCGAGGGCGTCATCAAACTGTGAATGACTGCGCTTCCTCAACCAGAAATTGTCGGGATCGCGCGGGTAAGATGCGTTCTGCGGCGCCGCCCTGTCGCAACTTGCGGTCAACCCGATCCCAAGCGATTTTTCATCACCTATGAGCCAGCGCTGGGGCAAATCGGGCTCGGCAAACTCGACGGTGGTCCCGGCGATGCCGAGCCCCCCCGTGACCATCGCATGGCAAAGATCCCATGGATTGCCGCTGTCATCATCCGTCGACAGGATATGCCAGGCCGCGCCGCCGACGATACCGAGGCCTTGTTGCTGCCCGATGCTCTCAAAAAGCGGGGCAACGCTATATTCGGCGCCCGCAGCACCAAAGGTGAGCGTCTGCCCGCCAATCGCCGCTGTCGTCTTGATCAACACCCGCCGCTTGTTTGCCGCTTCGGCCATGTACCGCTCCCCCAAGCAGGCGACGCAAAGACGTCGCGCGGTCCAAGTAACGCTCACATGTCAGTCACAAATCCGAAGCCGGCGCTCCAGATCAACGATGGTTCAGTGCCAGTCGTCAGTGACAATAAGTGGTAGAAACCTTATGGAAATAAACCACAGACCAAGCATCGAGGCAAATGGAACAGCATTTTTTGCCGGCGTCCAACAGCCGAAACCTTGGCCAACTCATTGCGCGGCGCGAAACCTGCCCGGCAACGAACGCCGTCGTTGCCGGTAAATGACTGTCGATACCTCGCAAATTGGCGACAAGTATTTATTCAGTAAAATATTCCATGAGCAAAGTTGTGCACTGCACAATCGCATGTTCTCGGCGGATAAGGACAGATGCTTGCGCAATTTTCGCTTTCATTGCCTGTTTTTCTTCTTTGTGTAATGCTACCTTCGGGCGCCTGAAGGTTGCATGTTCATGTCCACGGCCGATGTCGGCAAGGAGGTGGCAAGAAATGGCTGTCGTACTCATTCTGGTTCTAGTAGCGGTTGCGTCAGTTCTGTTTCATCTGTTGAGTCCCTGGTGGTGGACGCCTATTGCTTCCAACTGGCACTATATCGACAATACAATCATCATCACGTTCTGGATCACTGGCTTCGTCTTTGTCGCGGTTGTCCTTTTTGTTGCCTATTGCGTGTTTCGGTTCCGCCACAGACCGGGCTTGCAGGCCCACTACGAACCGGAAAGTCGCAAGCTCGAATTCTGGCTGGCGACGCTCACGGCCATTGGCGTTGCCGCCATGCTTACGCCGGGTCTTTTCGTCTGGCACCAGTTCGTGACTGTTCCCAACGATGCCACGGAAGTCGAGGTCGTTGGCCAGCAATGGTTATGGAGCTTCCGCCTTCCGGGCGCCGATGGGCGGCTTGGCACCTCAGAAACGCGCGACGTGACCAGCGACAATCCCCTCGGTCTCAACAAGAATGATCCGGCCGGGCTCGACGACGTCATCATACAGGGTGGCGAACTGCATCTGCCCATGGGAAAGCCTGTGAAGATGGTCCTGCGATCGATCGACGTCCTTCATGATTTCTATGTGCCGGAGTTCAGGGCCAAGATGGACATGGTGCCGGGTATGGTCACCTATTTCTGGTTCACGCCGACCCGCACGGGAACATTCGAAGTGCTGTGCGCCGAACTTTGCGGCGTCGGCCATCCCCAGATGCGCGGCACTGTCGTTGTCGACAGCGACGAGGACTACAAGACCTGGCTGCAGCAACAGCAGACATTTACGCAGATGATGGCAGCAGGAGAGACCAAGACTTTAAATTGAGCATGCGCTTTTCGAAAGACGCGGCGATCAGCATCGAGGGAGGCAATTGATGGTCAATATTCCATCCAGCATTGACGACACCGTCCCGGCGGCGGAAGTCGAAGATGTGGAGCTATACCACCCGCACAGTTGGTGGACGACCTATGTGTTCAGCCAGGACGCCAAGGTCATCGCCGTTCAGTATTCCATGACCGCCATGGCCATTGGCCTCGTCGCCCTCGTTCTTTCCTGGCTGATGCGCTTGCAGCTCGGATTTCCCGGTGTGTTCGCTTTTATCGATGCCGATCGCTATTACCAGTTCATCACCATGCATGGCATGATCATGGTGATCTACCTGCTCACGGCACTGTTCCTTGGCGGATTTGGTAACTATCTGATCCCGCTCATGGTCGGTGCGCGCGACATGGTGTTCCCTTACGCGAACATGCTGAGCTATTGGCTCTATCTTCTCGCCGTGCTCATCCTTGTTGCAAGCTTTTTTGCCCCGGGCGGCCCGACCGGCGCAGGCTGGACGCTCTATCCGCCACAGGCAGTTCTGTCCGGCACGCCCGGCGGAGCCAATTGGGGCATTATTCTGATGCTTATATCACTGATCCTGTTCATTATCGGCTTCACCATGGGTGGGCTCAACTACGTCGTCACCGTGTTGCAGGGGCGCGCTCGCGGCATGACCCTGATGCGCATGCCCCTGACGATTTGGGGAATCTTTACAGCCACCGTCATGGCCTTGCTTGCCTTTCCTGCCCTTTTCGTCGCCGCCGTCATGATGCTGTTCGATCGCCTGCTTGGCACAAGTTTCTTCATGCCGGCGATTGTCGAGATGGGCGAGCAACTCAAGCACGGCGGAGGCAGCCCCATCCTCTTCCAGCACCTCTTCTGGTTTTTCGGACATCCTGAAGTCTATATCGTCGCCTTGCCGGCGTTTGGCATCGTGTCCGACCTGATCAGCACCCACGCGCGCAAGAACATCTTCGGTTACCGCATGATGGTATGGGCCATCGTCATCATTGGCGCGCTCAGCTTCGTCGTTTGGGCGCACCACATGTATGTCAGCGGCATGAACCCGAATTTCGGTTTCTTCTTCGCCACAACAACGCTGATCATCGCGGTTCCGACAGCGCTGAAAGTCTATAACTGGGTGCTGACACTGTGGCGCGGCGATATTCATCTCACACTGCCGATGCTGTTTGCCCTCGCCTTCATCGTCACGTTCCTCAATGGCGGGCTCACCGGCCTCTTCCTTGGCAATGTGGTTGTCGACGTGCCGCTTTCCGACACTCTCTTCGTCGTTGCCCACTTCCACATGGTGATGGGGGTCGCGCCGATCCTTGTTATTTTCGGCGCAATCTATCATTGGTATCCGAAGGTCACGGGACGGATGATGGACGAGACGCTTGGGCACATCCACTTCTGGGTGACCTTCCTCGGGGCCTATCTGATTTTCTTCCCGATGCACTATCTCGGCCTGCTCGGCATGCCGCGCAGGTATTACGAAATGGGGGAAACCGCCTTCGTTCCACCGTCGGCCCATACGCTCAACGAGTTCATCACGATCATGGCGCTTGTCGTCGGTGCCGCACAGATGGTGTTCCTGTTCAACCTCATCTGGAGTGTCCGGCACGGCAAGGAGGCCGGCGGCAACCCCTGGAGGGCAACGACCCTCGAATGGCAGACGCCCACAACCCCTCCCCCGCACGGCAATTGGGGCAAGGAGCTGCCGATCGTCTACCGTTGGGCCTACGACTATAGCGTTCCGGGAGCCGCGCAGGATTTCATCCCGCAAAACCAGCCCAACCCTGACCGGATATCGCGGGAAACACCATCGTGAGCGCGATCCTGATCTTTCTGGCCGTGCTTGCCGTCATCATCTCCTGGTGGATGGCGCAACAGCGCCTGATGTCAAAGCCCTGGCTTGAGGTCGGACATCAAGGCGACAGGCCGCAGCGGGAAGGGTCATCAATTCCCACGGCAAAGATCGGGCTCGGTGTTTTCCTTGCGGTCGTCGGCGCCTTGTTCGCGCTCTTGATCAGCGCCTACTTCATGCGCATGGGCCTTAACGATTGGTGGGCTGTCCCGATACCCGGCTCGCTATGGTTCAATACGGGCGTGCTTGTCGCCAGCAGCATTGCCCTGGAGTGGACCAAGGCCAAGGCGCAAAACGGCAATCTCGAAGCAGTGAAGGCCGGCCTTGGCCTCAGTTTCGTGACAGCAGTTGCCTTCCTTTCGGGGCAGATATTCGCCTGGCGCCAGCTTGCAGCCGCAGGCTATGTCCTTGCCGACAATCCGGCCAACAGTTTCTTTTATCTCATCACCGGCATGCACGGCCTTCACATTCTTGGCGGACTTGTCGCCCTTTTACGCACGTCCCTGAAGGTCTTTGACGGCGCTCCGATCAAAACGATACGGCTCGGCGTCGAACTTTGCGCCATGTACTGGCATTTCATGCTGCTGGTGTGGCTCATTCTTTTCGCCCTGTTTGCGGGCTGGGCGAACGATTTCGTCGAAATCTGCCGGCAATTGCTGACATAAAGGTGTGACGATGCACGAGACGACAAAGACCAAGCCTGGCATTGCGCTTCCCAAACTGGCCCCCGGAATGCAGGGCTTTACGGCCGACTGGGCTTCCGACCAGCGGGCATTCAAGAATGTCTCCTGGGGCAAGGCAATGATGTGGATCTTCCTCCTCAGCGACACATTCATCTTTGGATGTTTTCTCCTGGCCTATATGACCGCCCGCATGTCGACCACCGTTCCATGGCCGAATCCGAGTGAGGTCTTTGCACTGAATATCGGCGGACAGGATATTCCGCTGATCCTTATTGCGATCATGACATTCGTCTTGATCAGCAGCAGCGGCACCATGGCGATGGCCGTCATGTATGGCTACCGGCGGGACCGCCGCAAGACGGCAGCCCTCATGCTCCTCACGGCGTTGTTCGGCGCCACATTCGTTGGCATGCAAGCCTTCGAGTGGACCAAATTGATCCATGAGGGGGTCCGTCCCTGGGAAAATCCCTGGGGCGCAGCCCAGTTCGGTTCGACCTTCTTTATGATAACCGGCTTTCACGGCACGCACGTGACGATTGGCGTCATCTTCCTTCTCATCATCGCCCGCAAGGTCTGGCGCGGAGATTTCGACCAGGAAAAGCGCGGCTTCTTTACCAGCCGGAAGGGCCGGTACGAGATCGTCGAGATAACAGGCCTATATTGGCACTTCGTCGATCTCGTCTGGGTGTTCATCTTTGCTTTCTTTTATCTGTGGTGAGGGAACGTCACATGGCACAGGCTGCAGTACACGGCGAACATCAGGAACATCCGGTCAAGCTCTACCTGCTTGTCTGGGGCTTGCTCTTCGTCCTCAGCGTCTGCTCATATCTCGTGGATTTTTTCGGCCTCCAGGGATATCTCCGATGGGGGCTCATACTGATCTTCATGGTGCTCAAGGCGGGACTTATCGTTGCCGTCTTCATGCACATGGCCTGGGAGAGACTGGCGCTGATCTACGCCATTATCGTGCCCCCCGTCCTGGTGCTGGTCTTTGTTGCAATGATGGTTTCAGAGGCGAACTACACGCTGCTCACGCGCCTGACCTTCTTCGGTGCCGGACCCTAGAGCCCTTGCCTGCAATCCGGGCTGGAAAAGGAAACGGCGCCATTTGGCGCCGTTGCCTTGAGCCCTTTCAGGATCGCTACGCCGCTGCCGGGGCAGGCACCACGATCTTCTTGTAGAGATGCCAGGTTGCATGGCCAAGCACGGGGATAAAGACGGCGAGGCCAACGAACAATGTCAGGAAGCCGACAAGAAGCAGCGCTGCGACAATCAAGCCCCAGAGCGCGATCGGAACAGGGTTGGCCAGCGTTGCCTTGATGGAGGTGAGGACGGCCGCAAATGCGCCCACGTCGCGGTCAAGCAAGAGCGGGAAGGCAATGACGGTGGAGCACAATACGACGACGGCGAAGACAAAGCCGATCGCGTTGCCGAGCAGGATCATTCTTTGGCCCTCGGGCGTTGCGAACACCTGACTTAAGAACGCCCTCAAAGATTCGGGCACTTGCGGACCGAAAAGGTTCACGTAAAGTGCCTGTGCCACAAGTATCCAGGCGATGAACAGAACGAGCAGCATGAAGCCGACCGCGATGATGGATGGTATCGCCGGTGAATGGCGAACCTCGAAGGCGTGACTCCAGGACGTGTCGAGATTGAGCTCCCTGCGCCTTGAGATCTCATAAAGGCCAAGGGCGGCAAACGGTCCCACCAGGGCGAAACCGGACATCAGCGGAAACAGCAACGGCAGCAGATTGGCGCCCGATGTCCAGCGTATCAGGACCAGGCCGGCAATCGGGTAAATCAGGCAGAGAAAGACGTAGTGCGAGGGCTTGTCCCAGAAATCATCGAGCCCCTCGCGCAGCGCGGCAAACACATCGGCCACACCAATTTGACGAACCCCAGGATAGACGTTCGTTTCATTTGCACCTGCTATCACGTGAAATTGTGCCATGAACAATTCTCCCAATCTCGTGTCGAGCGGGAAAGGTACCGGCGGCACCGTGCAAAGGCGGGGCCAAGGGACCTAAACCTGCACAATCAAAACATAACCTGATCGACCTGCTTTTGCCAGATCTATCGGCAACCGCTGGTAGAACAGGGCCGCCTATGGCCAATCGCGGTGATGGTTGTAGTGGGCCTCGGTCAGGCCGTTCCTGAAGAAGCGCTCATAATAGTCGATATCGACATGGTGGACCTGCAGCCAGACGCCGGGAACGTGGATTGCGTCGCAATGGGCGGGAAACCTGCCATGGGTTTCGTAGATGTAGGTACAGATATCCTCAACACACGCGATGACGTCGGAACTATAGACCGCAGCTTCCGATAGATAGCGCTCGCCGTAGTCGCCCTTGTAGATTTGGGCAAACAGGGCCTTGTCGGTGTAAAACCCGCCCTTGTCGGCAAACTTGTCGCGCACGACCGTTTGAACAGCCTCGGCCATCGAATCATAGTATGGCGGTGACATGCCCTTGATAAGATGCTCGCCCTTATAGGTGAGGCCGATCGGATTGCTCCTGAGGTTCGAATAGCGCGGCAGCGGCACGTGCCAGCGCAGAAGATCCATGATCCGCCACTTCGGCGTGACCACATCGAAGCCCAGCATGGGTCCATAGTCGGTGGTGAATTTCGGGTCACCCACCAGCACGGGCGGACTGATCGAAGCATGGATCCAGGCGCCGAGCCCCATGGCATCGGCGATAAGGAAGAGATTCTGCAAGATAAGGTCAGCTTCAATCTGGGTACGTAGCGAGCCGATGGCGCCGAGCGGCACCTTCAGATCCTTGTTGAGAAAACCCTTCTCGATCCACCGCTTCACCCCGGCGGACCTGTAAAAGTTCCGATCATCGACGATCGCGGGCCGCGCGCCATCGGGCTGGGTCAGGATGTACATCATGCCGTTGATATATTGCCGCGATAGGTCAACCACCGGAAAAAGGATCGTTGTTCCGGGCAGGTTCGACAAAAAGCGGTTGGAGTCGAGATAAGCTGGAAAATCGCGCTTGCCGTTCGGCACATCGAGGCGGCGGTCGAGTATCTTCACCTTGGCCTGATTGGCGCGCTCAAGCAGAAGCTCGATACTGAACGGCGCATTGCCATCCGTTGGCGGTGGCAGTTTGCGCAGAAAATAAGTTCCCGTATCGTTGATCATGAAGAAGTGCGTGCCCTGGGCATTGTCAGGACTGCCGGCCGTTCGCCCGGCCATGTTGAGGTTGGGCTTGGCCATGATCGGCTTTCGGGTCGCCGGATCCTCAAACGGCCGGTCCGGCATGGTAAGCCCGGTGCAGCCGGTCATGGCAATGAGGATCGCCTCCTCCAGTTCCGATAGTGGCTCGCGCGGCTTGTCCGATTCGTAGCTCATTGTGCCGGCAAGCACCGAACTTCCCTGGCTGACCCGATGGGTGCGGCGCCGCCAGATCGTCTCGACAAGCGGGCGTTTCAAAAGGGCGTCGAGTCCCCGGTGCCCGGTGGATGGTGCAGCAGTATCGGCGGGACGTGTATCGCTCACGGCGCAGCTCCTGTCATTGAGGGCATTGCGCTGTTCGGCAAGATCGGGCGCCAGGGCGCAAAGGCGCTTCCCGTACGCGGAAGGACAGAGCCAAGTTCCGGGCAATGGCGCAGGATAACGCTCGTCATGCCATTATTCGCGATCCAGTCGATGCCGAATGGAGAATAAACTTCCGGCCTGAAATCGACGGTGAGGAAGCGGTCGCTCTGGAGCCGGCGCGAGGCCATCAGGATGAAGATGCGAAATGCCGTGTCGCTAAATCCGAAGCCGGCGGGCGCCGGTTCAGCAAAGAGGCCGACGACCGTGTCAACGCGGTCGATACTGCCATAGATCTGCTTCAGCAGGGCAATATCGGCGGGATTTGTCGTCAATTCCTCAAAGCTTTTCAGCCGCGGCCGGTGCAGGCCGGTGCGGAAGTCATTAAAGCGCGGCACGCCCCGCCGCCGGGTCCGGACAAGGTCAACAACCGAAAGGTCAATGATCTCGTTATCCCGTTCGAGCGCCAGCAGTGAACGGGGATAGTTGTGCAAAGTGATTGCGCCGGGATGGGCGATCCCGAACGAATAGAGCGTGTTGCGCAGCCCGAACGAGCGCATGGCGTCGTCGGCGGAAGCGGCCTGGATGTCGAGGAACCCTCGTTCCGCAATCTTGCTGCCGTTTGTATGGTTGTAGAAACAATAATCATCGGGCAGGAGCGGATGCAGGCGATAGACGGTGACGAAGTCCTCCGTCAGGCAATAGGGCGCGCCGTGATGATCCGGCAGCGTCTTCGGAATGCCGGTCAGCGCATGGGCGTCGAGCAACCAGATGCCGAGCTTGGTGAGCCAGTCCTTTGCGGGCGGGCCGTTCCAATTGCTTGAAAGACCGACATCGATGGCCTTGGTGGCGAGGATCGCCGGCGTCCACTCGACGGTATGGATTTTAGCGATCAGGGCCGAGACAATCAGGCGCGCCGTCTGATAGACGCGCTCATCATCCCAGTTACGGTATCGCGCCCGAAGCTCGTCGCACAAAAGATTGTGTTCGCGCGCAAACAGCGTGTGGAGCGCACTGAGCCCCAGCCACCAGCTTTCGTTAAAGCCCGTCACCTCCATGCCGCGAAGATCGACCGGCAGGTGCCCGTTGACGAGTTTGAGCTTTGGCCCATCGCGCAAGAGATTGGCTGACTTGCTGTCCGGCCCGTAGACTTCCGAACCATCCCACCACTGCGAGGCATTATTGCCGAAATAGATTGGCGGATGGCCGTCACCCTGGTCGCGCCCGGCGATGTTGCTGGCGATGCGCATCACGTCCTCTCTTGGCCCGCCAACGCTGCTTTGCCAGGTCATGCCCTTGGGAAGCGGCACGATGACGTCGTCCTTGCCGAGCGGATTGCGGGCATGATTGACCCAGTCATGCACCTGAAACTGGATCCAGGCGGCCGCAAGGATATTCAGCGAGCGGGCAGGAATGAACGTGTCGCGATGCAGGAGTTCGCGCGCCACTTCAACGGGATTGGGACTGTCAAACTGATGAGGTTCATAGACGGGCTTCAGATTGCGCCCGAATGCAGAGCCGATGGATCCCATCTTTGGCTGCGACAGATCGTTGAACGTTCCGTCATAGGTGCGCGCCTGACGCACGGTCTCATCCACCGTTGGCGGCGGAACCGGCCGGGCTGTCGGGGGCGCTTCGTAGATCTCCGTGTCGATAAGGTTCTTCTTGCGCAACGCGTAGCGGAACGCATCAAGGTTGAGCAGGCTCAACCGCAACGACAGCTTGTGCCATTCGATGAATCGGTTGGCGACGAGAAAGCCCTGGCGCGCGAGTGCGCCAAGGACGCGGTTGCGCAGCGGCGTTTCCGTTCGCCAGCGATAGACATGGCGATGTGCGGAACTCGCATCATAGACCGACTTGCGTGCACGGTTGAGATTGCCGAGCGGCCGGAACGCGTCGGTCGTATTCCAGGGATTAAAGGCCAGTTCGTCAATGACCCTGGCATTGGTAAGCGCCTCGGCGATGCCGCAATTGGGCTTGGTGATGGTAAGGTCGGCGACCTTGATCGGACGGGACACCGTTTCCAGCCACTCGACCGCCGTATCTTCGATGGGCGTCAAAGTCGCATCGACATAAGGCTGAACGCAAAGCTCAAAACGGACATCGCCGCGGTCAAGGCGGCGTGCAAACTCGTTTGAAAGGTAGGCGGGATCCTTGTCGGAAGGTTCGGGAGCGGACGGCGCATCAGAGGCGGGGCGCAGGAGGAAGCGCACGGCAAGCGTATCACCCCAGCGGATCGCACCGCGGCTCCAATAGGTTTCGAGCGCAACACTTGAAACCTTGCGTTTGCGGGCAGTCGTAACGTTGCGCAGCATCCGGACGACCTCGGAAAGCCCGAACTTGACGAGAAGCCGCACCAGTCCGGAGACCTTGTTGAATATGCCGCCCGCCGTTGCCTTGGCAAAAGCGACGAACTGTTCGGCATTGCGTGCGTGCGAGACCGGAAAATTCGTCGCAAGCAGGTCATGGAATTCGTCGTCCGATACTTTCACCCGCAACGCGACGCCGCGCATATCAGGTTTATAGTCAGGCTGGCCATATCCGTTGGCATTCGAAAACCGGACGATGGTCGTAAAAGATGCGCCCGGTTGCGCGAACCCTGCCTGAAACTCTTCGGGAAGATCGTCCACAAAAGTCAGCTTCGCATCAATGGCGCTAAAGACTGCCTTGCTGTGAAACGCGCGTTGTATGGCTGGCGCCTTGCTGACCTTCTTCGCCTTGACCTGGACATCCATCATGTCCTGGGCGAGGCGCTCGAACACCAGCCGCTCAGCCTCCTCACTGCCTTGATATTCCTCACGCCACATCGACATTGTTTGTTCCCCTGCGCAGCATGCACCTTCAGAAATTTGTGACTTCGTCCACCTTCAATGCGAGCGAACCCTGTCGCCCAGACGTTCAACCAGCCCGGCCAGCGTTCCCTCGGGCGACGAGCTATATTTCGGCAGCTCCATGCGCGAGATATGCGCGTCGATGAGAACCGGTTTATTGAGGGCAAGGGCGTTGACGAATGCGGATTCGAACTCGCTCACGGTTTCGACACGAAATCCTTGTGCGCCGCAGGCCCTGGCGTAGGCGACGTAGTCGGGATTTTCGAATTCAACGAGCCCGGATTCACCGTAGGTCGCAAGCTGGTAGATCTTGATGAGCTTGAACTGATTGTCGTTGAAAATGATCCAGATCACCGGCAGGTCATACTGAACCGCGGTCAAAAGCTCGAAGCCGGACAAGAGGTAGCATCCGTCGCCGCAACCGACGATGACCGTTCGGTCCGGATGGGCACATTTGACGCCAAGTGCCCCATTGACGCTGCCGGCCATGGGCCCGAATCCGCCAGGCTTGCGAAAGCGCTGGTGTGATTTGAGTTCAAGATAGTAGCCGAGCCAGGCAAGATGCGCGCCGGCATCGGCGAGGACGATGGCATTGTCAGGAAGCCGCCTCGACACCGCCTGTGCGAGTTGGCCTGGATGAATCCTGCCCACCACATCGTGGATCCTGTCCGATTGGTAGTCGTAGCGGGTAAAGGAGCGTTCGGGCAGCGGCTCTAGCACGGCGGACATCCGCTCAAGCAGCGCGGTTACTGCAAGCGCAGCGTCCCCTATGATCGCGGCATCGGCCTTGTAGACCTTGTCCACTTCGCCCGGGTCAATGTTGATGTGAATGAGTTTCTTGCCCTTGAGCAGGTCCTTGCGGAAATTGAACGTTGCGTGCTGGGCAAAGGAGTTGCCGATGGCAAGGATGACCTCCGCCGTCTTGAAAGCCTCCCGCGCTGCCTTGTGGCCGCTGTCGCAGAAAACACCGATCGCGAGCGGGTGGCTCTCGTCGATGATCCCTTTGCCGTCGAGCGTGGTCACGAACGGAATCTGGTAGCGTTCGATGAGGCGAACCAGCGGCTCGCCTGCCTCGCTCAGGACCGCGCCAAATCCGATGAGGGCGAGCACTTTCCTGCCCTTTGAAAGTGCCGCAACGAGGACGTCCGAGACCTCCTTTACCCTCTCGGGTTCAGGCAGAACCGGCCTTGTGTGCAGATTGACGTCGCGGTAGTTGTCGACGGATACGCCCCGGTGGGTCAGATTTTCCGGAACGTGGATGTGGACGGGGCCCGGACGGCCGTCAAAGGCGACGTTCACGGCTTCCTCCAAGACATCGCAAGCCTTGGCCGCATCATCGAGGAGGAAGGACTTCTTTGTCGTCGCCACGAACATCGCATGGGAGTCAGGCGTTCGGCTGAGGCCCGACGTCTCGTTCAATGCACCCTTGCCTTTCCAATCGAGTGACGCGTAACCCGAGATCGCAAGGATCGGATAGGAGTCCGACATGGCGACCGCGAGACCTGAAAACAGGTTGAATGCGCCCGGGCCTGCTGTCGCAAAGCAGACGCCAAGGCGGCGTGAATACATGGCATAGCCGCATGCCATGAACGCGGCTGCCTGTTCGTGGCGGGTAATGACCGGCTTGATCGTCCTGGAGTGTTTCAGCGCGAGCATCAGTCCGGCCGCATTCTCGCCGGCGCCGCCAAACGCTGCGCCGACGCCAACCCCCTCCAGACCCTTTACTATCGCCTCGTAGATCCTCATTGCGAGTGCTCTCCGGTTGCGCGGGACTGTTTTCCGCACAACAAATACTCACCAGCGAGGCGCACGCCCCGTTCCAGAGTGATGGCTTTACATTACAGATCGTATTTCCGGCAGAACTTGTCTTACTCGACTGTCAATAAATGCTGTCTTTTATCGAACAGAAACCCTCCGAATATCATAGCATTCTTTGAATGACTTGCAATCTCTTCGGATGAACTTCGGCGTTTCTCACCCATAGGGATTAGATCAAAATCCGCAAGGCTCCACAGCTTTCATCAAGGCGGCGCGTCAGCCTCGCGATTCTGCTCACGTACAATGTGGGCGAGTATCGCCGTGCGCATGGAAAGCGGAATATTGAGAAGCTTAAGCGCCGAGGAGAGCTCCGCCTCCCACTCCGGCGAGGGGACTAGCGGCTTGGCAAAGTCATCGCTGCCGGCAAGCAAACCGCGCGTTGCGTGGAAGCCGAGCGACCGATAGGCCTCGAATTGCTCCTCGCTGAAAAACTGGTCGACCGTGGTCTCATGCGGAAAGGCCGGATTGTGTCGCTTGTAGTCGAGAATATAATCGTTCTCGTCGCCGCTCAGCGAGGCCTTGATGTAAATGAGGATGCCTTGCCCGTCATCGTAACGGATCAACCCGATTGCCGCATGCGGCCCACACGAGCCGGGCAGGCCAGCGGGGCCATAGAGCGCTGTGGACGTGACGCCGATTGCACGCGCCTGGAGTGACTGCCACGGCAGTTCGATCCGGATGCCCAGATCGATACGCGCCATCACTTCAAGATTGACCAGCGCCGAAAATGTCATGTTCGGATCCGCTTCTGCATCGACAGCTATGATGACCTTGCAGCGGCGGCGCAATAGTTCGTAAATGCCGAGATTCTCAATGTGCCCGCCATCCGTCAGATAGACGTTAAGGCGCTTTTCGTTGAGTTTTCCGAGCGTCTCCATGGCAAAGAACCAGCTGCCGAGTTTTGCCAGCCAGCGGTTTCGCCATGAGTGAAAATCGTCAAGCCGCGCCGGATTTGCCAGCCAGTAGCCAAGGCGAATGTTGAGGAGAGCCAGGCTGAAGGTCAGGACCTTGATGGTGTTGCGGCCCATATTCGCCGATGCGGCAGCGCCAGAGACGGCCATTGCCGTCGCCAGGCTGAAATCGGGCACGACGGCCTCCATTCGCGTCGTCGCAACGTACCCCGTCCACCAGCTGCCGACATGCAACGGACTGAAAATGAAGGTGTCGCCATTGCGTCCGCGTTTGTTGAGTTCCTCGGACGCTTCGAGATTGATTGCGGTATTCGTCAACAGATAAGGGGAATAGGCGGCCGCCGGCAACCAGGCGCCCGTCGCCTCGGCACGGGGTTTGAGCGATGAAAACTTCCAGGTATCGACCTTGCTCGGCGCCTTGCGCTTGCCGATCTGCGCCCGTTCGAACAGGAAGGCGCGGCTCAGGCGGTCGCGATAGAGTTTGTGCAATGAATTGGCGTTGGGCCCGATGAAGAGGGTAATGCCGATCAACACGGCGGCGACGATGAGATAGATGGCCAGCGCGCTGAAATCACACAAGGTTAGCCATCGCAACCAGGGGGCAATGTTCGGGTCGCAGCGGTTGGCGGCATAGTTCTGGATCGCCCAATAACTGAGGCCGATATAGGTTACCCAAAGTAAAAGGGGCACGATGATCGCGGCAAGGTAAAGGACAATGCGGCTTGCATGTTTCTTAAGCGTCGCCGTCCAAGTCGCCTCCCCGACCGAAGCCTTTGCGACATTGGCAAGCTTCTGCGACACGGCAACAAGAACGGTCGCAAGGGATGTAAGGAGCGCAAACAGCCGGGAAAGCCAGGTCATGTCCATATTCAAGCGTCCTCCTGCAGCGGACATGATTTTAGCGAGGATCGCGGGTTGGGCCTGAAATACCGCTGCAACCAAAACGAGAATCAGCACCAGGCCAATGCCCTGCCCGAGGATCTCCCGCGATCGCAGTGTGCCGGGCCGGAAGGAAACGTAGATGGCGCTTGCAACCATGAGGACAGCAGCGATGCCGGCGAGTACGAGCGTCAAGGTAAAAGACCGTTGAAGGTCGGGTCGCGGATAGAGGGCAACGGTGAGTGCTGCAAGGAGCAGCAAGACCGGCAATACGATGACGGCATTGACGAGGACGCCGCGCAGCACCAGCGCAAAGCTGACGAGATAGTCGATGATGCCATTGGCTGTGAGAAAGTTCGAGTAATCACGCAGATGCTGGGTCTCGGGCGACTCCTGTTCATCAAGCCTGCTGTCGAATGGAAAGGTTCCGTTCTCCTGCATCAATCCGGCAACGAGAGAGGTGCCGATGTAACCGCCGCCCGATACTGCAGACACATAGTCGATCGCATCGATGACCCTCGGCTCATCGTGCTTTGACAGGGAATCGAGCCCCTGCAGAACGCCCAGCGAAAGGGATGCCGAGCGTATGCCGCCGCCCGACAGCGCAAGGCCGATCAGATTGCTGCCGGGGATGGTGCGCGTGGTTTCGCGCCCGGGAACCTCGCTCTTTGCGAGGGCAGCGTCGATGCGCGGGCTGATGAAATGCGGATTTTCTTCGAATGGTGCTTCCACATCGGGAAGAAACAGGTCAGTACTGCCCCGGCGAGTGAGCGCCCTTGCGCGTGCGACCGCGCCATCCTGAATGGTGCGTCGGCGGTAATTTACAACATCGAGTTCGTTCCGGAAGATATCAAAGAACGAAAGCACCAATTCACGCCTCCGACTTCATTCAAGATGTCAGATCACATTGTGCAAGGCAGCATATCGAAGTTCCCGGTTCCCATCCTAGAACCTTTCCAGCTCAAATAGAAGTGGCCCTGTTCCAAGGCCCCCGCCCCAAGGGACGCCTGTTTATGGCAAAACACTCTTAACCTTTGCGCCGTATAGGACGGGTATGCGGCAAACTGTGCTTTTTTTATCTGCGACAATCGCCTTGTTGGTCATTTTTGCCGGCTGCGCGACGGCCCCGAGCCGGATCAACGATGTGTGCGCCGTATTCGAGCAGAAGGATGGCTGGTTCGACAACTGGTATGGTGCGGCCAGCAAGACGGAACGGGAATATGGGGTGCCGGTGCCAATCCTTATGGCGACCATCCGCAAGGAATCGGGCTATGATGCCTATTCGCGTCCGCCCCGCACCAGGCTCCTCGGTTTCATTCCCTGGAAACGACCGTCCAGCGCCTATGGATACTCCCAGGCCCTCGATGGCACGTGGGCCCGCTACAAGCGCGAAACCGGCAAGTTTACCGCCGACAGGAACAATTTCTCCGACGCCGTGAATTTCGTTGGCTGGTATCACAGCCAGAGCCACGAGATGAACGGCATTGAACTCAATGATGCCTATCACCTCTATCTTGCCTACTATTTCGGCCACAGTGCCTTTGCCCGCGGCGACTGGAAAAACAATGCGGGCATGCAAAAGGTCGCGCGCAATACGGCCGAGATGGCCTATAGCTACGGCACGCAGATGCAGGCGTGCGGCCAGCAGTAAAGCTGAACTATAGTCGCTCGAGCTCGGCAGCGGCAGCTTTTGCTGCCTTTGGCGGCGTGCATTTTATCTTGACGTACTCGTTCGGGGACCGCCCGACGATGGCGGTTCGGGCGACGTAGGCCTGGCCCTGCAATCCGCACATCATCGGATTGCTTGCCTGGGGGCCGACGATCACGTCGAGCGCCGTGTTCGTCTGGCATTGGGCCGGTGAAAGGCTGGTCGCGCAGATCAGGATCACGATTTGGAGCATTGCTATCACCCTCAGCAACGAATGGTCCTCCCAAAGAAAGACAGTAGCTCATTTTTGTTGCATTGCAACAAAATTGTGCAGCGCACACAACGAGCACTGAACCTTAGCGACATTAACTGTATTTTCCTGCTTTCCATGCTAGCTTCCTCGCATGACCGATGTTCGCAACATGCGCCTGCACACGAGGCCCTATCAGTCAGCCGACAGCGCCGAGGCGAATCGCTGGAGCTTTGCGCTGGAATCGGCTGGGCTCGGGGTCTGGGATTCCAATCTCGTCACCGGCCAATGCTACTACTCATCGACCTGGAAAAAGATGCTTGGTTACCGGGAGGATGAGCTCGGCGACAGCGGCGATCTTTGGCTGACACTTATTCACCCGGCCGACAAACAGCGTGCCATTGAAAGCGGTCAGCGGCATGTCGCCGGCGAAATTCCGCAGATCGAAACGGAGTTCCGGCTGCGCCACAAGGACGGGCACTGGATCTGGGTGCTGGACCGCGGCCGGGTCGTCGAATGGGATGCCGATGGAAAGCCGACGCGCATGATCGGCGTGCAGACCGATATCACCGACCAAAAGAACGCGGAACATCAACTCGCGCTGCTCAATGAACGCGTTGAGCTTGCCCTTGATGCGGGTCAGGTTGGCCTGTGGCATTTCAACATCGAAACAGAAACGGTGCTCTGGGACCGGCGGATGCGCGAAATATTCGGTATTGGGCCGGGTACTGAGGAGGTGCCCCGCGCCACATGGCACCAGCTCCTGCATCCCGAAGATGCTGCGATCGCTGAACGGGCCGTCGAGGCAACCTACAAGACCGGCGTTCCAATGAAGACCAGTTATCGCATCGTCAAGCCGGACGGCGAAGTGCGGCATGTATACGCTCTGGCACGCCTCGTTGTGCGCGAGGGCATGCCAGCGATGCTGATGGGCAGCATCTGGGATATTACCGAACAGGTTCAAAGCGCCGAAGCGCTGGCGCGCGAGAAGGATCTTTATCGCGTCACGCTCCAATCGATCGGCGATGCGGTGCTCACGACCAACGTCGATGACATCATCACATTTGCAAATCCGGCTGCTGAACGATTGCTGCTGCGCTCCGCTGCCGAGTTGATCGGGTCACCCGTAAGCGATGCGCTTCATCTTGTCGACGAAGCGAGCGGACACGTTCTGACGTCATCGACCATGCGGGCGATGGAAGCCAGATCGACCGTGGACCGCGTTGAATATGCCGTGGTCGAGCGCAGCGATGGTGAGCGCCGGTCGATACGCGACCTCGCATCCCCCATCTTCAACCCGGCTGGCGCCGTGACGGGTTCGGTTCTCGTCGTCCAGGACATCACCAATGCGCGCAACTTGCAGCGCGAACTGTCCTATGCTGCAACGCACGACACATTGACCGGCCTTCTCAATCGCCGGGCATTTGAAGAGACGACAGCCTCGATCCTTGCCGGGCCGGATCGGAGGCACGCGCTGCTCTATATCGACCTCGATCGTTTCAAGATGGTCAATGACACGCTCGGCCATGCGGCCGGCGATGCGCTGCTGAAGATGGCAACGGCGAGCATGAACGATACGCTTCCAGAGAATGCGATCATCGGCCGGCTGGGCGGTGATGAGTTCGCTGCGCTGCTGCCGTCGGCAGATCCGCAGGATATCACAAAAATTGCCGAGCGCCTGATCGAGGAAATCCGCAAGGTGCGCCTCGAATGGGACGGCAAGCTGCAGGAGATCGGCGCGAGCGTCGGCATTGCTTTTCTCGACGATTCCAATCTCACGCTCAATGAGGCCATCGCCCGGGCGGATGCTGCCTGCTACGCTGCCAAGGCTGAGGGCCGCAACCGGACAACGATCTACGATGAAAACACCGGCGCGGCCCGGGAAAATCTGGCAAGCATCCAAGCCGCATCCGGCATTCTCGAAGCGCTGTCGGAGGGACGGCTGGAGATTTACGGCCAGGAGGTCCGCAAGATTTCCGACACGACCGACACCACGGTCTACATTGAAATACTTTCGCGCATGCGCGCGCGTGACGGCACGCTGATCGCCCCGACTGAATTCATACCGGCCGCCGAGCGCTTTGGTCTGATGGGCATGGTCGACCGCTGGATTATCGAACACACATTGGAAGAGTATGGCGCGCCTCTGATGGCCAGGGACAATGTCGCCATTGCACTTAACCTTTCAGCCAATACGATCAGTGACCCGACGTTATGGTCGTTCATCAAGTTGACCATGGAGCGAACGAACGTCTCCCCCGCGCGCCTTATCTTCGAGATTACCGAGACAACTGCTGTCAATAACTACGAAGCAGCCGAGAGTTTCGTCAAGAACGCCCGCGCTGCCGGCTGCCGTATCAGCCTCGACGATTTTGGCGCGGGCCTGAGTTCTTTCGGCTACTTGCACCACTTCGAAGTCGACAGCATCAAGATCGATGGCGCCTTCATCGAAAAACTATCCAATAGCCGGCTTAACCAGGCCGTAGTCAGATCGATGGGCGGTGTCGCGCGTGAACTGGGCGTTGACGTCGTTGCGGAACATATCGAGGATGCCGGCGCAGTCGGCATCTTGCGCTCGCTCGGCATCGGCTATGGCCAGGGCTTTTTGTTCCATCGTCCGCAGCCGCTCGGCAGCTTGCTGCAAAAGCGCGATTTGAGCGAGGCCAAACCCTAGAGGGTTTCACGTCCGATAGATGATTATCCATCAAATGGCGACGCCTGACGCGGATGGCCGAGTGGCAACCCCACTGCCCGGGCGACACTGCGTCATCGTCTTCGGGCTTGGGCTATCGCCTTCCTTGGGCGCCGAACTGATTGATGATTTCGCCAACGATATCATCTGCCGTTTCAAATTGATCCGTATCGAGGATCTTGCAGCCGTGTTCGCGGACAAGTTGCGTCGTCTTCTGGTCAAACAGGATGGTCCTTTCGAGGAAGCTCGAAATCATGGCGCGGCTTCGCGCGTCGGCATTCTGGTAACCGCTGCTCTCATGGATGCGCGCGCGCAACGTTTCGGGACTTGCAGTCAACCAGACGGCTCCCAATTCCTTGAGACGATGACCAGCAGCGATGAAGGGCCAAAGGGCCGAACCTTCCAGAACGGTGCGATCATCGCTGGCGCCCCTCAGAATCGACCAGATAAATTCCGCAACGAGGGGCGACATGCGTCTGTGGTGGAGGATGACCGACTCCAATAGTTCGTCGGCTTTTAAATTGAGGTAATGTTGCGAAACGTCGTCGGGCACCTTTG